>JABFVP010000141.1 GCA_013362725.1 Cupriavidus sp. | reverse complement strand
TGGCGCTGGCCGGCTGCCAGACCACGCCGTCGGCCGGCCGGCTGTCGCCGGCACAGGTAGCGGTACTGCAGCAGGAGGGCTTCGTGCAGACCGGCGAGGGTTGGGAACTGGGACTCACCGACAAGGTGCTGTTCGGTTTCAACGAGGGCTTGATCGAGGGCGACCGCGCCGCCAATGTGCAGCGCCTGGGCCGGGCGCTGAGCGGCGTGGGCATAGAGCGCCTGCGCGTGGACGGCCATACCGATGACGCCGGCACGGCGGAGTACAACCAGTCGCTGTCGGTGCGGCGCGCCGAGGCCGTGGCCAGGCTGCTGGCCGATGCCGGCTTTGCGCCGGACAACATCGAAGTACGCGGGCTCGGCAAGAGCCGCCCGGTGGCTGACAACCGCACCGCCGCGGGACGCGCCGAGAACCGGCGCGTCGCCATCATCGTTTCGGTAAATTAGCGCGCCGGCTCAGTCGCCGAAGGGATTGGGCGCGCGATTCTCCAGCGCCTCGTTCAGGTCGAACTCGTCGCGCACCTTGTCGACCACCGCGCGCACACTGGTGGCATAGCCGTGCAGATTGTCGAAGGCCATGTCCCAGTTGCGGCCGCGCGCGTCGCGCGGATGGGGCCGCGGTGCCGGCACGCGGATCCTGGCACCGTCTTCGCCGATTTCGTCGATCTGCTGGATACGCCGGCCGACCTCGTCCTGCAAGGCACGCCGGCCGCGCTCACGCTTGGCCATGACTGACTCCTGGCTGAATCCCAACGCATGCTAGCACGCGCCGGGAAAGCCTTGCAGGCTCTTACAACGCCGCCTTGGCCGCCTGGTAAGCCGCGTACAGGCGCGCGAACACCGGCCCCGGCACGCCCTTGCCGATCGGACGGCCATCGATGCTGACCACCGGCAGCAACTCCTTGCTGGCCGACGACAGCAGCACCTCGTCGGCGGCAAACACTTCATCCTTGGCGATCCGGCGCGACTCCAGCGCAATCCCCATCGCCTCGCAGATTTCCTCCATGAAGCCGTAGCGGATGCCCTCCAGGATCAGGTTGTCCTTGGGCGGCGCCGACACGCGGCCATCGCGCACCACCCACACATTGGACGCCGAGGCCTCGGTCAGCCAGCCGTCGCGGAACTGGATCGCCTCGGTCACCCCCTGCTCCGCCGCATGCTGCGCCGCCAGCACGTTGCCGAGCAGCGACGTCGACTTGACCTGGCAATTCAGCCAGCGCCGGTCCTCCATGGTCACGCACGCGACGCCCTGCTCGACCATCTGCGCCGACGGCAGCGCCATCGGATTGGTCATGATCAGCACCGTCGGCACCACCTCCTTCGGGAACGCATGGGTGCGCTTGGCCACGCCACGGGTTACCTGGATATAGACCAGCTGATCCGACAGCCCATTGGCCTTGACCTCCTCGCCGACCCGCTCCAGCCACTGCGCGGCGCTGTACGGGTCGGGAATGCCGATGCCCTCCAGGCTCCGGTGCAGCCGCGCCAGGTGCTGCGCGCCGCGAAAAGGCTTGCCGTGGTAGTACGGGATCACCTCATAAATGCCGTCGCCGAAGATAAAGCCGCGATCCAGTACAGGGATGCGGGCCTCGGAGAGCGGGGTCAGGGTGCCGTTGAGGTGGACAATGGGGTCGGACATGGGATGCATTGGCGCCGTTCAAAAGAGATGCCCGATTCTTTCACGCGCGGCCGGACAAGGTCATGCAATCTACGCATGAGCCAGGCCGCTCGTCCCTGCTCGGCAAAGCTGGTGCATAGCCGTGGAGGGTATGAATCGGCAGCCCTTGCGCCGACTCGCTCGAAGCCGGCTTACCCCCGAAAAAACAAAAAGCCGCCCAAAAAACGGACGGCTTTGCATGGTCTTGCACAGTGTTCTGGCGGAGAGAGGGGGATTCGAACCCCCGATGGGCTATTAACCCATACACGCTTTCCAGGCGTGCGACTTAAACCACTCATCCATCTCTCCGGGAAGTCCGCGATTATAGCAGAGTTGCCGGTCGAATCCAGTACCTCGTCACCACCCTGCCCTACCCCCTGCGCAGGTAGGTCACCAGCCGGTCGATCACCGGCGCGTTGCGCGGCGTCAGCAGGCTGACCACGATCGCCGCCGCGAAGCCGGCCGGGACCCCGAAGGCGCCGGAGGCGATGGGATCGACGCCGAACCAGCGGTTGCCGAAGATGCCGGTCATGCGGGTGAAGAAGGGATAGTTGACGAAGATGTAGTACACCGCCACGCCGAGCCCGGCGGCCATGCCGGCGACGGCGCCGGCGGCAGTGGTGCGGCGCCAGAAGATCCCCAGGATCAGCACCGGGAAGAAGCTGGACGCTGCCAGCGAGAACGCGGCGCCGACCAGGAACAGGATATTGCCGGGGCGCAGCGATGTGACGTACGAGGCGAACAGTGCGACGCCCAGCAGCACGATCTGGGCGGTGGTGACGCGCCGCTGGTGGCTCGCCTGGCGGTCGACCATGTGATAGAAGACGTCGTGCGAGAGCGCGTTGGCGATGGTCAGCAGCAGGCCGTCCGCCGTCGACAGCGCGGCGGCCAGTGCGCCGGCGGCGATCAGCCCGGAGATGACGTACGGCAGGCCGGCGATTTCCGGTGCGGCCAGCACGATCATGTCTGGCTGCAGCAGGATTTCAGCCCATTGCACGATGCCGTCGCCGTTGACGTCGCGAATGCCGAACACCGGTGGATCGACCTTGCGCCATTGCACCACCCACTGCGGCAGGTCGGCGTACGAGGTGCCGACCAGGTGCTCGAAGAACTCGTATTTCACCAGCGCCGCGAGCGTGGGCGCCGACACATACAGCAACGCGATGCAGAACACGGCCCAGGCCACGGAGTTGCGCGTTTCCCTGACCGAGGGCGTGGTGTAGAGCCGCGTCAAAATGTGCGGCAGGCTTGCGGTACCGACCATCAGGCAGAACACCAGCAGCACGAAGTTGAGGCGCTTGGTCTTGCGCTCCTGCTCGGATGCCGCGGGATAGGGTTCGGTGGACGACATCGAATGGCGGCTGCGGGCCAGCGCCTCTTCGCGTTGCTGGTGCCACTGCTGCTGCGCGGCGGCGGCATCGCTCGGGAACTCGAGCCGTTCGCGCTCGAGCGCCTTGATCTCGCGCAGCGGCGCATTGCGCGTGCGCAGGTCCTGCAGGCGCGCGTCCAGCGCATCGCGTTCCTGCGCGAAAGACTCCGGCAGGCGGGCGATGCGCTCCTGCAGCAGGATGGCCTGCTGCCGGTAGTAGTCCCGCACCGCCTGCTCGGCCGGCTCGCGCTCCAGTTGCTGTTCACGCGCATCCAGCTGCGTCAGCAGCGTGCCGTAGCTAAGCTGCGGCAGCGGTTCCTGGTGGTGTTTCCACGCGATCATCGACACCGTGACCAGGAACGCCACGATCATCATGATGTACTGCGCCACCTGCGTCCACGTGACCGCGCGCATGCCGCCCAGGAACGAGCAGACCAGGATGCCGGCCAGCCCGAAGAAGAAGCCGACGGCAAACACGACGCCGAAGAAACGCGTCACCACCAGCCCCACGCCCTGGATCTGCGCCACCAGGTAGACGAAGGAGCAAAGCGAGGCGGCCAGCACGGCGATGGCGCGCACCGGCAGGTTGCCGCCGGGCTTGCCGTTGCCGTAGCGCGCGGCGAGGAAGTCGGGGATGGTGTAGCCGCCGTACTTGCGCAGGTAGGGCGCGAGCAGGAAGGCCACCAGGCAATAGCCGCCGGTCCATCCCATCACATAGGCCAGCCCTTCGTAGCCCGAGGAAAACAGGATGCCGGCCAGCCCGATGAACGATGCCGCGCTCATCCAGTCGGCGGCGATCGCCATGCCGTTGAACATCGCCGGCACGCGCCGCGACGCGACGTAGTATTCGTTGAGGTCCGAGGTGCGGCAGATCAGCCCGATGCAGGCGTAGATCGCGATGGTGATGAACAGGAAGACGTAGCCCAGCCACAGCGCATCGGCATTGGAGCGCTCCAGCAATCCCATCATGCCCACGAAGCCGAACAGCCCCAGCGTAAACAGGCCGTAGTAGAGCAGCAACCGTCGGCGAAAGCGCGCCTGGGCTTCGGGCATGAGGGGACAGTCCGTGTCGGTGGGAAGCTATCGTAACAAACCCGCCGGCGCGCGGGTGCGCGGCGGCGGGTTCAGGGCTCGGCTCCGGCTTGCCGGATCACCGGCGGGATTACTGTGCCTGCTTCAGCTGATCGAGGATGGCGGGGTTCTCCAGCGTCGAGGTGTCCTGCGTAATCTCCTCGCCCTTGGCCAGCGACCGCAGCAGGCGCCGCATGATCTTGCCCGAGCGCGTCTTGGGCAGGTTGTCGCCAAAGCGGATGTCCTTGGGCTTGGCGATCGGGCCGATCTCCTTGCCGACCCAGTTGCGCAGTTCGGTCGCAAGCTTGGCCGCTTCCTCGCCGCTCGGGCGCGCGCGCTTGAGCACGACGAAGGCGCAGATCGCCTCGCCGGTCATGTCGTCCGGACGGCCGACCACCGCGGCCTCGGCCACCAGTGGGTTGGCCACCAGCGCCGACTCGATCTCCATCGTGCCCATGCGGTGGCCCGATACGTTCAGCACGTCGTCGATGCGGCCCATGATGGTGAAGTAGCCGGTGTCCTTGTCACGGATCGAGCCGTCGCCGGCGAGATAGAGCTTGCCACCCAGCTCCTCAGGGAAGTAGCTCTTCTTGAAGCGCTCCGGATCGCCCCAGATGGTGCGGATCATCGCCGGCCACGGACGCTTGACCACCAGGATGCCGCCGCTGCCGTTGGGCACGTCATGGCCGGTTTCGTCGACGATGGCGGCCATGATGCCGGGCAGCGGCAGCGTGCACGAGCCCGGCACCAGCGGTGTCGCGCCCGGCAGCGGCGTGATCATGTGGCCGCCGGTCTCGGTCTGCCAGAAGGTGTCGACGATCGGGCAGCGCTCGTTGCCGACGTTCTTGTAGTACCACATCCACGCCTCGGGGTTGATCGGCTCGCCCACCGTGCCGAGCAGGCGCAGGCTGGACAGGTCGTATTGCTTCGGGTGGATCTTCTCGTCGGCCTTGATCAGCGAGCGGATCGCGGTCGGCGCGGTGTAGAAGATGCTGACCTTGTGGCGCGCGATCATGTCCCAGAAGCGGCCCGCGTTCGGGTAGGTCGGCACGCCCTCGAACACCACCTGGGTCGCGCCGGCCGCCAGCGGGCCGTAGGCGATATAAGTGTGGCCGGTGACCCAGCCGATGTCGGCGGTACACCAGAACAGGTCGTCGGGCTTGATGTCGAAGGTCCACTTCATCGTCATCAGCGCCCACAGCAGGTAGCCGCCGGTGCTGTGCTGCACGCCCTTGGGCTTGCCGGTGGAGCCCGAGGTGTAGAGCACGAACAGAGGATGCTCGGCGCTGACCGGTTCGGCCTCGCAGGTGTCGGGCTGGTTGGCGCAGACGTCGTCGAGCCAGCGGTCGCGGCCTTCGGTCCAAGCGACATTGCCGCCGGTGCGGCGGTAGACGATCACGTTCTTGACGGCCTCGCAGCCGCCCAGCGCCAGCGCGTCGTCGGCGATGGCCTTGAGCGGCAATGCCTTGCCGCCGCGCATCTGCTCGTCGGCGGTGATCAGCGCCACCGCGCCCACGTCGACCAGACGCTCCTGCAGCGACTTGGCGGAGAAGCCGCCGAACACCACCGAGTGCGTCGCGCCCAGGCGCGCGCAGGCCTGCATCGCGACCACGCCCTCGACCGACATCGGCATGTAGATCACCACGCGGTCGCCCTTCTTGATGCCGAGTGACTTCAGCCCGTTGGCGAAGCGGCACACCTTGCCGTGCAGGTCGCGGTAGGTGACGCGGCTGACGGTGCCATCATCCGCCTCGAACACGATCGCGACCTTGTCGGCGTTGCCGTTCTGCAGATTGCGGTCCAGGCAGTTGTACGAGGCGTTGAGCTCGCCGTCCTCGAACCACTTGTAGAACGGCGCGTTGCTCTCGTCCAGCACCTTGGCGAAGGGCTTGTTCCAGTGCAGCAGCTCGCGCGCGTGGCGGGCCCAGAAGCCCTCGTAGTCGCGCTCGGCCTCGTCGCACAAGGCGCGGTAGGCGTCCATGCTGGGGATGGCCGCCTGGCGGGCAAAGGCCTCGGGCGGGTTGAACACGCGATGCTCCTGCATCACCGATTCGATGGCGGACACTGATTTTGGACTGGCTTTGGCTGCCACGTTACGCCCGACGGCTTACTTAAACCTGACGATAAATCCCTGCAGCCGGCAGGATCAGGCGCTGCAACGTGTTGCATTGCAGCGGGAAGAATCGGGGGCGCGCCGCGAAAGTGCAGCCTTCTCCATTAGGCTAGCACAGCTATAATGCCGCGAGCCTGATACCTGAATGCGGCGCCGGCTCTTGCCGGGCGGCCCCGCACCACCAGCGCGGACCCTTTGCCCGTGCACCCGCCCGCCTGTCGACCGGAAAATCCCCAAGGCAAGTACCCGTGCCCGCCAACGCTGCTGTCTTCGCTCCCGTCTACGTGCTGTTCCTGATCGCGTCGATGGCGCTGGTCGGCAGCAACGTCGGGCTCGGCAAATCGATCATCGCGCATGTGCCGGTGCTGCTGTTCGCGCTGCTGCGCTTTGTCATCGCCATCGTCTGCCTGGCACCGTGGTACCGGCCCGCGCGCATGCGCCGGGTCTCGCGCGGCGAATGGCTGAACCTGTTCCTGCAGGCGTTCTTCGGCACCTTCCTGTTTACGCTGCTGATGCTCAACGGCGTGCGCCTGACCAGCGCCATGGCCGCGGGCGTGATCACCAGCACCATCCCCGCCACCGTGGCGCTGCTGTCCTGGCTGCTGCTGCGCGAACGGCTGTCGCGGCGCACGATGGTGTCGGTGCTGCTGGCGGTGGCCGGCATCGGGGTGCTCAACATCGCCCGCGGCGATGCCCACGGCGCCGGCGCAGGCAGCCAGGCGTGGCTGGGCAACCTGATGATCATGGGCGCGGTGGTGTGCGAATCGATCTACGTGATCCTGTCGCGCCGGTTGACGCAGACGCTGGCGGCGATCGAGATCTGCGCCTACACGCACCTGATCGGCGGGCTGCTGTTGCTGCCGCTGGGGCTGGTGCCGCTGCTGGACTTCGACGCCGCCGCCGTGCCGGCACAGACCTGGCTGATGGTGCTGTGGTACGCGCTGTCGGCGAGCGTGTTCTCGTTCTGGCTGTGGATGAAGGGCATCCGCCATGTGCCGGCGCAGCTGGCCGGAGTCTTCACCTCGGTGCTGCCGGTGGCCGCGGCCACCTACGGCATCGTCTTCCTGGGCGAGCAGCCGGGCTGGCCGCACGGTGTGGCGCTGGCCTGCGTGCTGACGGGGATCGTGCTGGCCAGCTGGCCGGGCCGGATCGCGCGCGGCGCGTGGCGCGGCAAGGCGGCCGGCGCCGAGCCGGAGGCGCGGGCCTGAGCGCTGCGGCAAGGCAGCGGTTAGCGCTGGTAACACAGCGTTGCCATGGTCGCTTGGTACAATCCACGCCGATTTTCAACTCCGCCGACCCGGCCCCGCCATGGCTTCCAACCCGATTCCCCAGCAGCAGCCGCAAACCCTGCGGCCGATTCCCAGCATCATCTTCGCGTCGCGCTGGCTGCAATTGCCGTTGTACCTGGGCCTGATCGTGGCCCAGGGCGTCTACGTCTACCATTTCCTGATCGAGGTCTGGCATCTGCTCGCGCATGTGACCGAGTTCGACGAGAACAAGATCATGCTGGTGGTGCTGGGGCTGATCGACGTGGTGATGATCTCCAACCTGCTGATCATGGTAATCGTCGGCGGCTACGAGACCTTCGTCTCGCGGCTTGGCATCGACAATCATCCCGACGAGCCCGAATGGCTCGACCACGTCAACGCCGGCGTGCTGAAGGTCAAGCTGTCGATGGCGCTGATCGGGATCTCGTCAATCCACCTGCTCAAGACCTTTATCGACGCCGAGCAGCGCAGCACCCATACCATCATGTGGCAGGTGGCGATCCACCTGGCGTTCCTGCTGTCGGCGGTGGCAATGGCATGGGTGGACCGCATGGTCACCCACCCCGCCGGCGCGCACGCCAAGCATTGATAGGTGCTTGCAGCGCCAACCTGCTTGCTTCGTACCGACCGCGGCCATGTGCCGCGGTTTTTGCTTTTGGGCCTGCGCATTCGTCGGCAGCGGCGCTTGCGGCACATTATCGGCTGTGGACGGCTGTATGCAGACGGGCAGAGCGCCGCTGCTCAGTGTATGATTTCGGGCTGTGTTTCACCGCTGCCCACCCCCACAAAATGACCGTCATCAAGCAAGAAGACCTCATCCAGAGCGTCGCCGACTCCCTGCAGTACATCAGCTACTACCACCCGATGGACTACATCACCAGCCTGGGCCGCGCCTATGAGCTGGAGCAGAGCCCGGCGGCCAAGGACGCGATCGCGCAGATCCTGACCAACAGCCGCATGTGCGCGGAGGGCAAGCGCCCGATCTGCCAGGACACCGGCATCGTCACGGTCTTCGTCAAGGTGGGCATGGACGTGCGTTGGGACGGCGCCACCATGGGCCTGACCGACATGATCAACGAGGGTGTGCGCCGCGGCTACACGCATCCGGACAACGTGCTGCGCGCCTCGATCGTCAGCCCGCCCGAAGGCGGCCGCAAGAACACCAAGGACAACACCCCGGCCGTAATCCACTATGAAGTGGTGCCGGGCAACACCGTCGACATCCAGGTCGCGGCCAAGGGCGGCGGCTCGGAGAACAAGTCCAAGTTCGTGATGCTGACCCCGTCCGACTCGATCGTCGACTGGGTGCTGAAGACCGTGCCGACCATGGGCGCCGGCTGGTGCCCGCCGGGC
>JABFVP010000604.1 GCA_013362725.1 Cupriavidus sp. | reverse complement strand
TCGACGAACGCACCCGCCGCGCCGACGCGCTCGCCGCGCTGCGCTGGGTGGCGCAGCAGCCCGCGGTCGATGCGTCGCGCATCGTGCTGCTGGGCTGGTCGAACGGCGCGCAGGCGGTGCTGGCCACGGTCGACGCCAGCCGCTCGTGGCCGGCCGGCACGCCCCCGGTTGAGCGCGCGGTGGCGTTCTACCCAGGCTGCAAGCGCGCGGTGCAGCAGCACAGCTTCCGCCTGCGCTCGCCGCTGCTGCTGATGATCGGCGGCGCCGACGACTGGACCCCGGCGACCCGCTGCGCCATGCTGCAGAGCGCGGTGCAGGCGCGCCAGCCGGGGGCGCGCTTCCGGCTGGAGATCTACCCCGGCGCCTATCACGGCTTCGACGGCACCAGCGAACTGCATCGGCGCACCGACGTGCCCGCCGCCGCCATGCGCAAAGGCCAGGGCGTTACCGTCGGCGGCGACGCGGTCGCGCGCGTGGCCGCGCTGGCGCAGCTCGACTCCTGGCTGGCCAGTCCCGACCCCTGACCGCCACGCAAGACCAGACAGAACACCCGGGCGGCGCTGCCGCTCCCCCGCAACAGACAACACCGAAAGAACCGAACAGGAATACCGCCATGCAATGGGAAGTGGTGATCGGCCTCGAAACGCACGCGCAGCTGTCGACGGCCTCCAAGATTTTTTCCGGCACCTCCACCGCCTTCGGCGCCGAGGCCAACACGCAGGCATCGCCGGTGGACCTGGCGCTGCCGGGCGTGCTGCCGGTGCTGAACCAGGGCGCGGTCGAGCGCGCGATCCAGTTCGGCCTGGCGATCGGCGCCACCATCGCGCCGCGCAGTGTCTTTGCGCGCAAGAACTACTTCTACCCCGACCTGCCCAAGGGCTACCAGATCAGCCAGTATGAGATCCCGGTGGTACAGGGCGGCACCATCACCATCCAGGTCGAGGGCAAGCAAGGCGAGTCTTACGAAAAGACCGTCAACCTGACGCGCGCGCACCTGGAAGAAGACGCGGGCAAGTCGCTGCACGAGGACTTCGCCGGCATGACCGGCATCGACCTGAACCGCGCCGGCACGCCGCTGCTGGAGATCGTCACCGAGCCCGACATGCGCAGCGCCGCCGAAGCGGTGGCCTATGCCAAGGCACTGCATTCGCTGGTGGTGTGGCTGGGCATCTGCGACGGCAACATGCAGGAGGGCAGCTTCCGCTGCGACGCCAACGTGTCGGTGCGTCCGGTCGGGCAGAAGGAATTCGGCACGCGCCGCGAGATCAAGAACCTGAACTCGTTCCGCTTCCTGCAGCAGGCCATTGAATACGAAGTGCAGTGGCAGATCGCCGAGATCGAGGACGGCCGCAAGATCCAGCAGGCCACCGTGCTGTTCGATCCGGACACCGGCGAAACCCGCGCCATGCGCACCAAGGAAGACGCGCACGACTACCGCTACTTCCCCGACCCCGACCTGATGCCGCTGGAAATCGACGCCGGCTGGATCGAGCGCGTGCGCGGCCAACTGCCGGAGCTGCCGGCGGCGATGCAGGCGCGCTTTGTCTCGCAATACGGCCTGTCGGCGTATGACGCCACCATGCTGACCGCGACCAAGGCCTATGCCGCCTACTTCGAAGCCGTGGTCGCCGGCGCGGGCACCGCCAGCGCCAAGCCCGCCGCCAACTGGCTGATGGGCGACGTGGCCTCGCAACTGAACCGCGAAGGCATCGCCATCGACGCGGCCCCGGTCACGCCGGCGCAACTGGCCAGGCTGCTGGCGCGCATCGCCGACGGCACGGTGTCGAACAACACCGCCAAGAAGGACGTGTTCCCGGCCATGTGGGCGGGCGAGCACGGCGGCGACGCGGACGCCATCATCGCGGCCAAGGGGCTGAAGCAGATGTCCGACAGCGGCGAGCTGGAAAAGATCATCGACGACGTGCTGGCCGCCAATGCCAAGTCGGTCGAGGAATTCCGCTCGGGCAAGGAAAAGGCGTTCAATGCGCTGGTCGGACAGGCGATGAAGGCAACCAAGGGCAAGGCCAATCCGGCGCAGGTGAATGAACTGCTGAGGAAGAAGCTGGGGTAAGGCTCCAGTCCTTTCTATCCCGCTTGTTTGCTCCCCTCTCCCGCCTGCGGGAGAGGGGCCGGGGGAGAGGGCAGGCGCTCGCAC
>JABFVP010000407.1 GCA_013362725.1 Cupriavidus sp. | reverse complement strand
GAAGGGGACATGGAATTCCAGGCCCGGGCGGCCGGAGAAATCGATCACCACGCGTGACAGGCATTCGTCCAGCGGCACGTAGCTGTGTCCGTAGCGGGTGATGCCCTTCTTGTCTCCGATGGCCCTGGCCACCGCCTGGCCGAGCGTGATGCCCACGTCTTCCACCGTATGGTGGTCATCGATGTGCGTGTCGCCGGTGGCTTCGACCTCCAGGTCGAACATGCCATGCCGGGCGATCTGGTCCAGCATGTGGTCGAGGAACGGTACGCCAGACGCCAGCTTCTGGCGGCCGCTGCCGTCGAGATTCAGGGAAACGCGAATCTGCGTTTCCGAAGTATTGCGGGTGACCTCTGCAACACGCATGGTGTTAATCCTGCAGCGAAGCTGCGAATGCCTCAAGGAACTGCGCGTTTTCTTCGGGCGTGCTGACCGTGACGCGCAGACAATTGGCCAGCAACGGGTGCATTTTACTCACGTTCTTGATCAATACCTTCCGCGCCAGCAGGCGCTCGAAGGTCTGTGCGGCATCCGGCACGCGCACCAGCAGGAAATTGGCGGCGCTGGGGAACACGGTGACTCCGGGCTGCACGGCCATGCCGTCGGCCACGCGCGTGCGTTCGGCGCGCAGCTGCGCGGCCTGTTCATCCAGCACCGACACATGCTCGAGTGCGAACAGCGCCGCAGCTTCGGTCAGCACGTTGACGTTATAGGGCGGGCGCACCTTGTCCAGCTGTGACAGCCATTCCGGCGCGCCGGCCAGGTAGCCCAGGCGGATGCCGGCCAGGCCAAGCTTCGATACAGTGCGCATCACCAGCAGGTTGCCGAACTCCGTCAGGCGCGGCATCCAGCTGTGCTGGGCGAACGGCTGGTAGGCTTCGTCGACCACCACCAGGCTGTTGCAGACCTGGCCTTGGGCGGCGCGAATGATGGCCTCCATGTCTTCGGCGTCGAACAGGTTGCCGGTAGGGTTGTTCGGGTAGGCCAGATAGATGATGGCGGGCTGCTGTGCGGCCATCGCCGCCAGCATCGCGGCGCGGTCGAGCGTGAAGTCGGCGCGCAGCGGCACGCCGACGAACTGCAGGCCGGCAAACTGTGCCGACATCGCGTACATGACAAAGCCGGGCACCGGCGCCATCACCTTCGCGCCCGGCCTGGCCGCGGCCAGCGCCAGCATGCTGATGAGCTCGTCCGAGCCGTTGCCCAGCAGCACGTCCATGCCGGCCGGCACCTGCATCACGCGCTTGAGCGCGGCGCGCAGCGCTTCGCTGCTCGGCACCGGGTAGCGGTTCAACGCCACCTCGCCCAGGCGCTCGGCCAGCTGCTGGCGCAGCGCGGGCGGCAGGCGGTACGGGTTTTCCATCGCGTCGAGCTTGACCAGACCGTGCGAATCCGGCACGTGATAGGCGCCCATGGCGCGCACGTCGTCACGGATGATGCGTTCGATCAGGGAAGGCTCTACGGCTGACATGGAAGCTCCAGTGTGGGTTGGGTCAGGGGTTCAGCTACGCTTGAAACGATATTCCGCGCTGCGGGCATGGGCCTGCAGCCCTTCGCCATAGGCCAGTTCGGCGGCGATCTGGCCCAGCATCTGCGCGCCGCCCTCGCTCACCTCGATCAGGCTCGAGCGCTTCTGGAAGTCATAGACGCCCAGTGGCGACGAGAAGCGCGCGGTGCGCGAGGTCGGCAGCACGTGGTTGGGGCCGGCGCAGTAGTCGCCCAGCGACTCGCTGGTATAGCGACCCAGGAAGATGGCGCCGGCGTGGCGGATTTTCTCGCTCCACTGGCGCGGGTTCTCGGCCGAGATCTCCAGGTGTTCCGGCGCGATCGCGTTGGCGATCTCGCAGGCCTCTTCCATGTCGCGCACCTTGACCAGCGCACCGCGGCCAGAGATCGACGCGGCAATCACGTCGCGGCGCGGCATGGTGCCAAGCTGGCGCTGGATGCTGGCTTCGACGCGGGCGATGTAGTCCGAATCCGGGCACAGCAGGATCGACTGCGCCAGTTCGTCGTGCTCGGCCTGCGAGAACAGGTCCATCGCCACCCAGTCAGGGTCGGTGGTGCCGTCGCAGATCACCAGGATCTCGGACGGGCCGGCGATCATGTCGATGCCGACGGTGCCGAACACCCGCCGCTTGGCCGCGGCCACGTAGGCGTTGCCCGGACCGACGATCTTGTCGACCTGCGGCAGCGTCGCGGTGCCGTAGGCCAGCGCGCCGATCGCCTGGGCGCCGCCGATGGTGAAAACGCGGTCGACGCCGGCGATCTGCGCCGCGGCCAGCACCAGTTCATTGCGCACGCCGCCGGGCGTGGGCACGACCATGATGATTTCCTTGACGCCCGCCACGCGCGCAGGGATCGCATTCATCAGCACCGACGACGGGTAGGCGGCCTTGCCGCCGGGCACGTAGATGCCGACGCGATCCAGCGGCGTCACCTTCTGGCCGAGCATGGTGCCGTCGGCCTCGGTGTATTCCCAGCTGTGGCTGCCGCATTCGATCTTCTGCTTCTCGTGGTAGGCGCGCACGCGCGCGGCCGCTGCCTCCAGCGCGGCGCGGCGCTTGGGCTCGAGGTCTTCGAGCGCGGCTTCGAGCTGCTGCTGCGATACCTCGAGCGCGCCCATCGACGCCGCCTCGACGCGGTCGAAGCGGCGCGTGTATTCGAGCACCGCGGCATCGCCGCGCGACTTCACGTCGGCCAGGATCTGCGCGGCGGCGCGATCGATGGCCTCGTCCTCGCCAGCCTCGAAGGCCAGCACCTGGCGCAGCGCCTCGGCAAAGCCCGGCGCGCTGGAATCGAGCCGGCGGATCGGCAGGCTTTCCATTTCGGTTGGGTTCATGACTTCTGTTCCTGTCAGGCGGCGACCCGGCCTCAGGCCAGCGCCGCTGAAGCGCGTTCGAAGGCGTCGAGGATCGGCGCCAGCCGCTCGCGCTTGAGTTTGAGCGCGGCCTGGTTCACCACCAGCCGCGACGAGATCTGCACGATCTCTTCCACTTCCACCAGATTGTTGGCGCGCAGCGTGCTGCCGGTGCTGACCAGGTCGACGATGGCATCAGACAGGCCCACCAGCGGGCCCAGCTCCATCGAACCGTACAGCTTGATCAGGTCGACGTGAACGCCCTTTTTCGCAAAATGCTCGCGCGCGGTCTGCACGTACTTGGTGGCCACGGCCAGGCGCGCGCCCTGGCGCACCGCATTGGCGTAGTCAAACCCGGCCGGCACCGCCACCGACAGGCGGCAGCGCGCGATGTTAAGGTCGATCGGCGCGTACAGGCCGGCCATGCCGCTTTCCATCAGCACGTCCTTGCCGGCCACGCCGAAGTCGGCCGCGCCGTACTGGACGTAGGTCGGCACGTCCGAGGCGCGCACGATCACCACGCGCACCGCCGGATCGGAAGTCGGCAGGATCAGCTTGCGCGAGGTCTCGGGATCCTCGGTGACGCGGATGCCGGCCGCTTCGAGCAGCGGCAGCGTCTCGGTGAAGATGCGGCCCTTGGACAGCGCCAGCGTCAGCTGGTTGGGCGATGCGTTGAAAGCGGGGCTCATCGGGCTTCAGTCCTTGGTGCTCAGGCAATGCGGCGGATTTTCGCGCCCACTGCCGACAGCTTGTCTTCCATGCGGTCGTAGCCGCGGTCCAGGTGGTAGATGCGGTCGATCACGGTCTCGCCGTCGGCCACCAGGCCGGCGATCACCAGGCTGGCCGAGGCGCGCAGGTCGGTCGCCATCACGTTGGCGCCCGACAGGCGCGGCACGCCGTTGACCACCGCGGTGTTGCCTTCGACGGCGATGTCGGCGCCCAGGCGGTTCAGTTCCTGCACGTGCATGAAGCGGTTTTCGAAGATGGTCTCGGTCACGCGCGCGGTACCTTCGGCGACCGCGTTCAGGGCCATGAACTGGGCCTGCATGTCAGTCGGGAAGGCGGGATATTCGGAGGTGCGGAAGCTCACCGCGCGGGCGCGGTGCGGCATCGCCAGGCGGATCCAGTCGGCGCCGGTCTCGATGCGGGCGCCGGCTTCGCGCAGCTTGTCGAGCACGGTGTCGAGGATCTCGGGCTGCACGCCGCGCAGCACCAGGTCGCCCAGCGTCGCGGCGGCTCCGCACAGGAAGGTGCCGGCCTCGATGCGGTCGGCGATGACGCTGTGGCTGGCGCCGTGCAGGCGCTCGACGCCGTGCACCACCAGGCGGTCGGTGCCGATGCCGTCGATCTTCGCGCCCATCTTGACCAGCAGCTGGGCGAGGTCGGTCACCTCGGGCTCGCGCGCGGCGTTTTCCAGCACGGTCTCGCCCTCGGCCAATGTAGCGGCCATCAGCAGGTTCTCGGTGCCGGTCACGGTGATCATGTCGGTGACCACGCGCGCGCCCTTCAGGCGCCTGGCGCGGGCATGGATAAAGCCGTGCTCGATGGTGATCTCGGCGCCCATCGCCTGCAGGCCCTTGATGTGCTGGTCGACCGGACGCGCGCCGATGCCGCAGCCGCCCGGCAGCGACACGCGGGCCTCGCCAAAGCGTGCCACCAGCGGGCCCAGCACCAGGATCGAGGCGCGCATGGTCTTGACCAGCTCGTACGGGGCCTCGAGCACATTGACGTCGGCGCCGTTCAGGGTCACGCGGGCGCCGTCGAACTCGGCCTGCATCCCCATCAGGCGCAGCAGCTTGAGCGTGGTGCGCACATCCTGCAGGTTGGGCACGTTGTCCAGCGCGACGGTGTCGGCCGTCAGCAGGCCCGCGCACAGGATCGGCAGGGCGGCGTTCTTGGCGCCCGAGACGCGGATTTCACCCTTGAGCGGGCCGTTGCCGTGAATCTGGAATTTGTCCATGTTCTATGGTTTGCTCCGGGCACGCGCCCGGCATCATTGTTCTGGAGCCGCGCGCCAGCGCGGCGCGCGGTTCTTACTTGCCTTCGCCCGCCTGCCACTCCGCGGGGGTCAGGGTCTTCATCGACAGCGCATGGATCTCGGCGCGCATGCGGTCGCCCAGCGCCGCGTAGACACGCTGGTGGCGCTGGATCAGCCGCTTGCCTTCGAATTCGTTGCTGACGATGGTGGCAAAGAAATGCTGGCCATCGCCCTCGACTTGCAGATGTTCGCAGGGCAGTCCTTGGGCAATGTAGTCCCTGACTTGTTCCGGTGTAGGCAGCATGGGGTTCTCTTCAGCGTGATTCAGCTTGATTCAACAGGGCCGGCCGCCGCTCAGTGGCGCAGCTTGTATCCGGACTTCAACAGGCGCAGCGCCAGCGCGGCCAGCACCACGAATGCCGATCCGACCACCGCCAGGCTGAACAGCGGCGACACGTCCGAGACGCCGAAGAAGCCATAGCGGAAGCCGTCGATCATGTAGAAGAACGGATTGGCATGGGACACCGCCTGCCAGAAGGCCGGCAGCGAATGGATCGAATAGAACACGCCCGACAGGAAGGTCGCCGGCATGATCAGGAAGTTCTGGAACGCGGCGAGCTGGTCGAACTTCTCGGCCCAGATGCCGGCGATCAGGCCGAGCGTGCCCAGGATGCCCGCGCCCAGCAGCGCGAACACCAGGATCCAGCCGACGTTGGCGAAATGCAGGTTGGCGAACCACGCCGTCACCAGCAGCACGCCCAGGCCGACGGTCAGCCCGCGGATCACCGAGGCCACCACGTAGGCGCCGAACATCTCCCAGTGCGACAGCGGCGGCAGCAGCACGAACACCAGGTTGCCGGTGATCTTCGACTGGATCAGCGACGAGGAACTGTTGGCGAACGCGTTCTGCAGCACGCTCATCATCACCAGGCCGGGCACCAGGAAGGCGGTGTAGCTGATCTGGTCATAGACCTTGACCCGGTCTTCCAGCACATGGCCGAAGATCAGCAGGTACAGCACCGCGGTAAGCACCGGCGCGGCCACGGTCTGGAAGCTTACCTTCCAGAAGCGCAGCACTTCCTTGTACAGCAGCGTGCGGAAGCCCACCAGGCCACCGACGGCCATCGGCCCGAGGCCGGTGTCGTCCAGGATTTCGATGTCGCCGGGCTGCTTCATGCCGCGGCCTCCATCGCCGGGTCGGGCAGCGCGCCGGGCATATGCCCCTCGCGGCGCATGATCTGCACGAATACGTCCTCTAGGTCGGCCTTGTTGATTTCCATGTCTTCGATGTCACAGCCCGCTTCGCGGCAGGCGGCCAGGATCGGTTCGACTGCCTGGTAGCCCGACAGCCGCAGCCGCATCGCGCGCTCGCCGGGGTTGGCCGGCATGCGCAGCGGCTCCAGCGCGGCCGGCAGGCTGCCGCGCGCGAAGGTCAGCACCAGCTGCAGCCCGGCAAACTGCGTCAGCAGGTTGCTGGTGCGGTCCAGCGCCACGACTTCGCCGAACTTGAGCATGGCGATGCGGTCGCACAGGGCCTCGGCCTCTTCGAGGTAATGCGTGGTCAGGATGATGGTGTGCCCTTCGCGGTTCAGGCGCGAGATGAACTTCCACAGCGTTTGTCGCAACTCAACATCGACGCCGGCGGTGGGCTCGTCGAGCACGATCACCGGCGGGCGGTGCACCAGCGCCTGCGCCACCAGCACGCGCCGCTTCATGCCGCCGGACAGCTGGCGCATATTGGCATCGGCTTTCCCGGTCAGGTCCAGGTTGGCCATGATTTCGTCGATCCAGTCGTCATTGCGGGTCAGGCCGAAATAGCCCGACTGCAGCCGCAGCGTCTCGCGCACCGTGAAGAACGGATCGAACACCAGCTCCTGCGGCACCACGCCCAGCATACGCCGCGCCATGCGGTAATCGGCGACGACATCGTGCCCCAGCACACTGACGCGGCCGGAATCGGCCCGGTTCAGGCCGGCGAGGATCGAGATCAGCGTGGTCTTGCCGGCGCCGTTGGGCCCGAGCAGGCCGAAGAATTCGCCGCGTTCGACGGTGAAGCTGACGCCCTTGAGCGCCTGCAGGTTGCGGTAGCGCTTGCGAACGTCGTGGATTTCAATGGCTTTCATGGCCGATTGTTTGTGGCGGGTCCGGCTCTTTCGGGGGCCAGCCGCCAGGATATGGGGAGCAAAGCGTGCCCGGGTATCCTGGTCCGGCAGGGATCGGGCCGGCAACAGACGGGGGGATGGGCGAACAACCCGGAATTATAGGGGATGCGGGGTCGGTCCCGCTTGATCCCCGCCGGATCCGCCCCGGGGGCTCGGCGGCCGCGCCAGCGGTCGCCGTGGCATCGCGTGCGGCCGCCAGGCTGGCGACCGGCGATGCCGGATCAATGTCGGTGATGGTGTGCCGGCGGGATGGCGGCGGGCGCCGGGCCGAGCAGGCCATCGACGCCGTACAGGCTGGCCAGTTGCGCCAGCTGCGCCGGCACGCCGCGCAGCACCAGCGCCAGGCCGCGCGCCACGGCGGCCCGGTGCCATGCCAGCAGCACGGCGACGGCCGACGAATCCACCTGCGCCAGGCCGGTGCAGTCAACTTCGACGTCGCCCTGGGCCACGCGTGCCAGCCCGTCGCGCAGCACCGCGGCGGCATTCTGGTTGGTCAGCGAGTTGCCCGTCGAAAGCATGGCGTCAGTTGGCCCGGATGCGGAAAGAGAAAAGGGATCTGAAAACGGAGACTCCCGCGCGCAGCGGGAGCATGTGTCGCGAACGGCCATTGTAGTGCAACTTCGGCGCGCCGTACTGCATTGCAGCGGCGCGGCGCACCGCCGGCATGCCCCGTCAGCTCTTGGCGTTGGCGAGCTGGCGGTTGCGGTCCTGCAGCGTCTTGATCACGCCCTCGACGCCCTGCTGGCCGACGATGGTGTTGAAGCTGCCCTTGTAGGCCTCGGTCAGCCATGCGCCGAGCACGTTGATGTCATAGACCTTCCAACCCTGCGCGGTCTTTTCCAGGCGGTAGTCCATCTGGATCGGCTCGCCCTTGTTGATCACCTGGGTGCGGATGGTGGCATCGGTATCGTCGGCGGTGCCACGGTACGGGCGATACTGCACGGTCTGGTCTCGGATCTGCGCGATGGCGCCGGCGTAGGTGCGGATCAGCAGGGTCTTGAATTCCTCGGTGATCTGCTTTTGCTGCTCGGGCGTGGCCTTGGACCAGTTGCGGCCCATGGCGATCTGCGTGGTCTTCTGGAAGTTGGCGTTGGGGATGATCTTCTGTTCGACCAGCGCGGTGATCTTGCCGATATTGCCGGCTTGCATGTCCTTGTCGGCCTTGACGGTCGACATCACGTCATTGACCACGGCCTTGACCAGCCCGTCCGGGGTGGCCGCGTCCTGAGCCGAGACCTGGGCCTGCGCGGTCCCCGCGAAGGCAACCGCCGTCAGGAGGGGGAGCAACAGTCGCTTGAGCATGTGAGATTTCCTTCTTTATCAAAGAGGTCGTGACCCGCGCCTGCGCCTCGATACGCGGCTGGAAGGCCACGGGTCCTGCAGATTGGAACATAGCGGCGTCGCGCGCGTTGCCATCAAAAGCGCACTGGATACCACCTACAAACAATTTGTTTCAGCGGTCACAGCGCATTCACAGCGCCATGACACCTTCGCCGCCTCAACGGAAGCGTACACCCGGCAAGCCGCCCGGCAGCACCGGCGGCAGCGGCATGCTCTGGCCCTCGGGCTGGGTCTCGCCGGCGGCACCAGGCTTGGGAGGCTCGGCAGCGGGAGCCGAAGCGCCATCCGCGGCCGGAGCCGGAGCCGGAGCCGGAGCCGGAGCCGGAGCCGGAGCCGGAGCCGGAGCCGGAGCCGGAGCCGGCGCGGCAGTGGCACCGGTCGCAGCGGGCGCCGGCGCCGCGCCATCGGCTTCGGCTTCGTCTTCGCCACCCGGCGGATTGCCGTCGGAGATCAGGTACTGGCGCCGTTGCAGATAGGAGTCACGCAGGACCGAGTACTTGTCCA
>JABFVP010000717.1 GCA_013362725.1 Cupriavidus sp. | reverse complement strand
GCAGCCGCCAGCTTCCCGAAGCCAGCCTGGCCCGCGTGCGGGCGCTGCTGGGCCAAGGTGCGGGCAAGCGCGTCGTGCTGGGCCTGGTGGGCGCGCCCGGCGCGGGCAAGTCGACGCTGGCCGCGGCCTTGCAGCAAGCCTTTGCCGATGTGTCCGCAGTGCTGCCCATGGACGGCTACCACCTGGCCAACAGCGAACTGCGGCGCCTGGGCCGGGCAGGGCGCAAGGGCGCACCCGACACCTTCGATGCGGCCGGCTACGTGGCGCTGCTGCAGCGGCTACGCGATCCGGCGCGCGCGGGCGAGACGGTC
This sequence comes from Cupriavidus sp., assembly GCA_013362725.1. Lineage (GTDB taxonomy): Bacteria > Pseudomonadota > Gammaproteobacteria > Burkholderiales > Burkholderiaceae > Cupriavidus. Next base: position 1,861 of record JABFVP010000717.1, on the reverse strand, counting down.
TACGCGCCCGAGTTTCGCCGCGAGATCGAGGAAGCCGTGGCCGGCGCCATTGCCATCGAGCCGCACCACCGGCTGGTGATCACCGAGGGCAACTACCTGCTGGTGGACCAGGGCGCCTGGCGCGGCGTTGCATCGCTGCTCGACGAATGCTGGTACGTGGACGTGGACGAGCAGCTGCGCACCGACCGGCTGGTCCGCCGGCACCAGGCGTTCGGCCGCACGGCGCAGGTGGCCGTGCAATGGGCGGCGCAGACCGACGCGCCCAATGCCGAACTGGTGGCGCAGACGCGCGTGCGCGCCGACCATGTTTTCTGCTGGAGCTCTCCGTAGCCTGCTGTGATGCGTTCGCCAGGACGCAGCCGCCAAGCTGAATGCAGATGGCGTCAATGAGAAACGTTCTCGTTATCATCGGCGCTCATCCATAACGACATTCACGGGAGGCAGGGCCTATGTCCTGGTGTTTTGTTCGCGCCGCGCGGGGCGCGAAGCCTTTTGCTGCGGCCGCGGTTTTGGTGGCGATGTGCGCCGCGCTCTTGGCGGGTTGCGGCGGCGGCAGTGGTGGTGGTGATGGTGCGGGGGGCGGCACCACGCCCGCAGTTGCCGAGACGAAGGGCGCCGTGGCCGCCCTTGGCGAGAAGATCTTCAACGACCGCTCGCTGTCCGCTTCGGGGCAGATGTCCTGCGCGAGTTGCCACGATCCGGCAACCGGCCATGCGTCGCCGTTCTTCACCTCGGTGGCCTTCGGCGGCCCCCGACTCGACCAGCCGGGCACGCGCATGCCGCCGTCGCTTCGGTACCTGCGCTTCAACACGCCGTTCTTCTTCGACGAGGAGGGAACGCCAACTGGCGGATTCGACTGGGACGGCCGCGCCGCCACCCTGGCCGATCAGGCCCGCGCGCCCTTCCTGAGCGCCAACGAAATGGCCAATGCCGACGTCGCGGACGTGATCGCGAAAGTGGCGGCCGCTGCGTACGCTGCGCAATTCAAGGCGCTCTTCGGCGCGGACATCTTCGCCGACCCCCATGCTGCGTTCGACCGCGTGCTGTTCGCGCTGGAGCGCTATCAGCGCGAGAGCGAGGAATTCGCGCCGTTCACGAGCAAGTTCGACCACGTCACCGCGGGCAAGGCCGCTTTCAGCGCCCAGGAGGCGCGCGGACTGGTGCTGTTCAACCGTGCCGACAAAGGCAACTGTGCGGCCTGCCACCCCAGCACCCAGCCGCCGAACGCCCCCGGCGCGCTGTTTACCGATTTCACTTTCGACAGTCTGGGCGTGCCCCGCAACATGGGCATTGCGGCCAACGCAGACGCGTCGTACTTCGACATGGGCCTGTGCGGCCCCGGTCGCGCGGATCTTGCCGGCCGCGGCGACCTGTGCGGCGCCTTCAGGGTTCCGAGCCTGCGCAACGTGGGCCTGCGCCACCGCTTCTTCCACAACGGGCAGTTCGATTCGCTCGAGCAGGTCGTGCGCTTCTACGTCCAGCGCGACACCGACCCGCAGGCCTGGTATCCGGTCGACCCCGCCACCGGACGGCCCGATGTCTACAACGACCTTCCGGCGCAACACCGCAGCAACGTCAACGTGACGGAGGCTCCCTACGACAGGAAGGACGGCGAGCAGCCGTACCTGGACGAAGGCGAGATCCAGGACCTTGTGGCCTTCCTCAAGACCTTGTCCGACGGCTACGCGCCGTGACGGCGCCGCTTGCGGGAACTCAGGGCACCAGAACAGTCGCGCCCGAGGTCTTGCGCGCTTCGAGCGCGCGGTGCGCCTCGGCCGCATCGGCCAGCGCAAAGGTCTGCCGCGGCTCGCTGGTGTTGCGGCCGGCCAGCACGTGGTCGAACAACTCCCTGGCCATGTCG
>JABFVP010000503.1 GCA_013362725.1 Cupriavidus sp. | reverse complement strand
CGCACCGCCTAAGGCCTTTGCGGCCGGAGCAAAGATATTGGCGCCGGGCCCGACTTGGCTGCGCGCTCGCTGCGAGCGCGGCGTGGTCGCGTCCAGGCGGGGATGCCCGGGATGCGGTCTATCATCTGGATAAGCGCCGGCGCCGGCATGGCGCGCCACCCTACCGGACACTGACATGAGCAAGATCGGCTTTATCGGGCTTGGCGTGATGGGCAAGCCCATGGTGCGGCACCTGGTCGACGGCGGGCATAGCGTGTTCGCCCATAGCCGCAGCGGCGTGCCGCAAGACCTGCAGGATGCCGGCGTGAAGGCCTGTGCCAGCGCCGAGGACGTGGCCAGGCAGGCGGAGGCCATCATCCTGATGCTGCCCGACACGCCTGACGTGGAGAAGGTACTGTTCGGCGAGCGCGGCGTCGCCGACGGACTGGCCGATAGCGCGGACGGCGTCACGGTGATCGACATGAGCTCGATCTCGCCGATCGCCACGCGCGAGTTCGCGCGCTGCATCGAGGCCATCGGCGCGGACTATGTCGACGCGCCGGTGTCGGGCGGCGAAGTCGGCGCCAGGGCCGGCACCTTGTCGATCATGGCCGGCGGCAAGCAGGAGGTATTCGACCGCGTGCTGCCCATCCTGCAGCTGATGGGCAAGAACATCACGCGCGTGGGCGCGGCCGGCGACGGCCAGGTGGCGAAGGTGGCCAACCAGGTGATCGTGGCGCTGACCATCGAGGCGGTCGGCGAGGCGCTGGTGCTGGCGGCCCGCGCCGGCGCCGACCCGGCGCGCGTGCGCGAGGCGCTGATGGGCGGCTTTGCCAGTTCGCGCATCCTCGAAGTGCATGGCGAACGGATGATCCGCCGCACCTTCGAACCGGGCTTTCGCATCGCGCTGCACCAGAAGGACCTGGAGCTGGCGCTGTCGACCGCGCGCGAGCTTGGCGTGGGCCTGCCCAATACGGCGTCGTGCCAGCAGCTGTTCAATGTCTGCAACGGACTGGGCGGCGCGGGCTGGGACCATTCCGGACTGGTCCGGGCGATCGAGCATTTGTCCTCGTTTGCCCTCGGCGACAGCGGCGAGAGCGGCGACAGCGGCGACCGCGGCGAGAGCGGCAACGCAGGACCCGCAGGCTAAGCGCAAGGCCCGGCCCGCATGCCGCATGCAAACACCGCGCTGCTGACCGCGCTGGCGATGCTGGCGTTCGCCGGCAATTCGCTGCTGTGCCGGCTGGCGCTGAAAGGCACCACCATCGACGCCGGCACCTTCACGCTGGCGCGCGTCGCGGCCGCGGCGGCGGTGTTGTGGCTGATCGTGATGGCGCGGCGGCAGGCCGGACGCCACGGCGCGGGCGCCATGACGCTGGGCGGCAACTGGGTATCGGCGCTGGCGCTGTTCTGCTATGCCGCGGCGTTTTCGTTCGCGTATGAGCGCCTGAGCGCGGGCACCGGCGCGCTGCTGCTGTTCGCCGCGGTGCAGGCCACCATGACCGGCTACGGGCTCTACACCGGCGAGCCGCTGCGCGCGCAGCAGTGGGTCGGCCTGGCGCTTGCGCTGACCGGCCTGGTGTGGCTGATGCTGCCAAGCATGGCGACGCCGCCGCTGGCCTCATCGCTGCTGATGATTGCGGCGGGCGTCGCCTGGGGCGTCTATTCGCTGCGTGGCAAGCGCGCAGCGGATCCGGTCGAGACCACCGCGGGCAACTTCGTGCGCGCCGTGCCCATGGCGCTGGCCCTCGGTGCCGCGATCCAGGCGCAGCGTTCGCTGGATGCTCCGGGGCTCGCTTATGCGGCGGTGTCCGGGGCGATCACTTCGGGGCTGGGCTATGTGATCTGGTACGCCGCGGTGCCGCGCCTGCGCGCGGCTACCGCGGCCACCGTGCAGTTGAGCGTGCCGGTCATCGCCGCCGTGGGCGGCACCGCGTGGCTCGGCGAGGCCCTGACCTTGCGGCTGGCGCTGAGCGCGGCGGCGGTGCTGGGCGGCATCGCGCTGGTGATCCTGGGCAAGCGGGCCGAGCGCGCCTAACCGGCGCAGGGTTCGCGCGCCTCGGCAAAGCCGCCGCCATGGAAGACCACCGGCGCGCCCGGCGCGGCGCCATAGGCCACAACTTCCACGACAAACAGCACATGGTCCCCTACCGTGCGCACCGAACGGTGCCGGCAGATGAAGTAGGCCAGCGTGCCGTCGATCAGCACGGTGCCGCACGGTCCAGGGCGATGCGCAATGCCGGCGAAGCGATCGCCGGCACACGACGCAAAGCGCCGGCACACCTCCAGCTGCGCGCTGCCCAGCACGTTGATCGCGTGACACGGCGCGGCGCGCAACACCGACAGGCTGCCTGAGCTTCGCGCCAGGCACCACAGCAGCAGCGGCGGCGCCAGCGACACGGAAGCGAACGCATTGATGGTCACGCCGACCGGGCGGCCATCGGCGCCGGCGGCCGTGACCACGGTCACGCCCGTGGCAAACTGCCCCAGCGCATCGCGCAAGGCGCGGCGCGCCGCGCCATCGTGGCCGATGGCGCAGGCATCTTCGCCCTGGCCGCTGTCGTTGCAGGCCTCGGTGCCGTAGGAGAGCTGGGCCAGGGCGGACATCATCGCGCTGCCGTGCGCACCTCGCCGGTCGGCGCATCGATATCCAGCCCCAGCGCCATGCGTCCCGCGTACTCCTGCTGGGCCCCGGCCTGCAGCGGATGGAAGCGCGCCCCCTGCGCGTCGCGGAAGCGCCGCTCGAGCCCGGCATCGCGATAGAAGCCGGCGCCGCCTGCCAGGTCCATCGCCGCTTCCACCGTCGCCAGCACCGCGCGCGCCGCCAGCGTGCGGGCGCTCATGATGCGGTTGGTGGTGATCGCGCCCGGTGCCTGGCCGGCGGCGGCGGCGAACATCGCATCGAGCGCCAGCTGCGCGGCATCGGCTTCATTGCACAGGCGTCCCGCGGCCTCGACCGCATGTGCGTTCAGGCGCCGCTGGCGCGCCAGCTGCAGCGCGATATCCCGCGCGGCCTCGGCGATGCCGACGTAGACGGCGTAGATCAGCGGCAACGCGATCATCGCCACGGTATGCATCATCGGATGCCATACGCCCTGCGGCCGGCGCGCGGCAACGGCGGTGTCGGGCACCAGCACGCCTTCCAGCATGACATCGTGCGAGCCGGTGCCGCGCATGCCCAGCGTGTGCCAGTTCGACAGCACGCGCACGCCCGGCGTCTTCATCGGCAGCGCGAAATGCAGCACGGTGGGACCGGCCTGCGGGTCGTCATAGACCGCGCAGGTCATGAACAAGTCCGCCACGGGCGCGCCGCTGGCGAAGATCTTGCGCGCGTCGACGCGATAGCCGCCGTCGACGCGCGTGGCCTTGCCGCTGCCCTGCAGCCAGTCGGAGCCGCCGCTGCCGAGCAACACCAGCTGCTCGGCACCGACGCGCTTGAGCAGGCCCTCCACCGGCGCTTGCTGATTGCGCCAGCGCCATGCGGCCGTGGCCACCGGATGCGTATGCATGGCAAAGGCCAGCGCGGTCGAGCCGCAGTACTTGCCCAGTTCGCGCAGCACCGCGCCAAGCTCCTGGTGCGACAGCCCGGCGCCGCCCAGCTCCTGCGGCACCGCCGCGGCAAAGAAGCGGTGCGCGCGCAGGTCGTCATAGTTGGCGCTGACGAACTGCTCGCTCGCGTCGATCTCGGGCGCGCGGCCAGCGAAGGTGCGGCCCAGCGTGGCGGCAAGGCCGATCCAGTCGGCCTGCGCGCCGGCGCTGGCATCCGCTGCGGAAAGGGTCTCCATGGTGTTGTCTCCGTCCGGTTATGGTGGCGTCCCGCTCCGTTGTATGGCCACGGGCACGGTGCTAGTATCGGAGCCCGGTCCCCTCGCCCGTATGATCGGGCGTCCGGCTTTCTTGCGCGAAACCCCGGATCTGGAGGAATGTGGCCATGGATGCCTTGTCCGACCTCTTGCGCGCCGTGCAACTGAGCGGTGCCGTGTTCCTGAACGGCGAATTCAAATCACCTTGGTGCCTGATCAGTGAAGCCGATGCTGAATTGCGCGCCGCGTTCCTGCCGCGCGCCGACCGCGTGGTCTCGTATCACCTGATTACCGAAGGCATCTGCTGGGCGCGCCTGGTCGACGACACCGGCCCGGGGGTGCGCGTCGAAGCCGGCGAGCTGCTGGTGGTGCCGCAGGGCGAGCCGCATGTGCTCGGCAGCGACCTCCATCTGCAGCCCTTGCCTTCCGCGCCGCTGGTGTATGACCTGCTGCGCAACAGTCCCGGCGAAGTCATGCGGGTCGCGTACGGCGGCGGGGGCGAACACACGCGCATGGTCTGCGGCTTTCTCGGCTTCGACGACACCATGGGCAATCCGTTGTTGACGTCGCTGCCGCGGCTGTTCAAGGTGGGGCTGGGCAGCGGACTGGAGTCCGCGTGGCTGGCGTCGGCGCTGGCCTTCGCCACCTCGGAGGCGGCGGAGCCGCGCGCCGGCAGCGCCACCGTGCTGGCCAAGCTGTCGGAACTGCTCTTCGTGCAGGCGGTGCGACGCTGCATCGACACCCTGCCGGCCAATGAAAGCGGCTGGCTCGCCGCGCTGCGCGACCGCTACGTGGCGCGTGCGCTGTCGCGCCTGCATGCGCGGCCGGCCTATCCGTGGACTGTCGACGAACTGGCCGGAAACGTGGGGCTGTCGCGCTCGGCCTTGGCGCAGCGCTTCACCGACCTGCTCGGGCAGCCGCCGATGCAGTACCTCGCGCACTGGCGCCTGCGCACCGCCGCGGCCGAGCTGCGCAGCGGCAACCGCTCGATCAGCGAGGTCGCCGGCGCGGTCGGCTATGACTCCGAGGCCGCCTTCAGCCGGGCCTTCAAGCGCGAATTCGGACTGCCGCCGGCCAGCTGGCGCCGCAACTGCACCGAAGCGGCGCACGCATGAATGAAAACGGCCCGCGCCTGGGGCACGGGCCGTCGGCCGGCCATCACGTGGCCGACAATGTCTTACATCTTCTGCTTGGTGCTTTCCGCCGCGCCCTGCACCTTCTCGCCGCCGCGCTCGATATCCTTGCCGGCACCCGCCATGGTGTTGCAACCCGTGACCAGCAGCATGCCAGCGAGGGCAAACAGTGCGTATAGCTTTCTCATGATGATCTCCTTGCTTCGTGTGGATGCGGCATGCGCCGCCAGGATGGAAGAGCTCGGAATGGCTTGACCGGGCAGCCTGTTGCCCAACCGGCAATTGGATCGTAGCAATCCGTGGCGGTACGAAAAGTCGGGATTCGTCCTACCCCGATGTCAGCAGAACGCGCGACATGCCACGACAGCATGCCGCACCGCGACGGTGCCAAACCCGGCGAGCCGGCTGGTCCCGAATATGCTTGTAGGACTGCGACCGATAGCCCGCGGCCGCGGGATCCTATAAAACCCCAATGTCACTGCCAGCCATCACGGAGAACACCATGACGTCACGCAGCATCCATGTGCTTCCCGCCACGACCGGCGACTCCGAATACGCCAGCGAAGGGGAATGGGCGCTTACCATCGAGGGCCTGGAAAACGGTCCCGACGACGCGGCATTGCACTTCCCGACACAGGAAGCCGCCATTGCCGCCGGCTGGATGCGTGCCCGCGAGGACGGCGTGTCGCTGTGCATCCATGGCCGCGACGGCCTGGTGCGTGAACGCAAGATCTACTGCCGCGATGCCCGCGGCAATACCCGCCTCGCCCGCTAGCGCCATCCCGGCTGGCCCGTCCGACGCGGTGCCGGCTGCCTCCCCATCATTGCCCTGCGTGCCCGCTGACACAGCGGGCCGTAACAGTACATTGCGCCGCATGCATTGAATCGCATCAAAATGTCGCGCATCTTCTGCTGAAAACCTCGGGTCCACCGCCAATACTGGAGTCAGGCCACCGGCCGACGACCAGGACCACCGAGACCCGTCATGCGTTTTCTTCTGCGATACCGTCCGCTCGACATCTATCCCGACCCGCTCGACGCCAGGGTGGCGGAACTGCACGATCTTGCCGAGGACATCCAGGACCGCCACGCCCGCAAGTGGCGCCGGCATGGCTCCATGCTGACCCGGCATGACGGCGCGCCGCCCGGCTTTCCGACCGGCGACCCGAAAACGCGGCACTGACGCGATGGCGACGACGTTACCTTCCCTTGCAGGAATGTGAACAAGTGTCATATCGGGTTGGCAAGACCATGACCCCTGCTGAAGAATGGTTATCCGCAGGCACGGGACCCGATCGGCGGGTTCGCTGCCGCACCATTTTTCTGACGCAGCGACATGAATCGAACCACCCGGGAATGCGTGATGGCGTTGATTGCCAGCCTGCGTGCCAATGGGCCCATGCCCCGGCACCGGCTCGCCACCGCCAGCCGCCTGAGCGCCGCCGAACTGACCCGCGCGCTCAAATCTGCCCGCCAGATGGGGGTCGTCGCCTATGAGGGCGAGCCCGACCTGCCGTCCGAGGCGGAAACTCCGCTGGTGCTGACCGGCCGGCCGTTGCCGCCGCCACGGCGCGTCACTCCTGCGCCGCGCGACAACACCCCGCACTTCGAGCCGCTGCTCGATGTCTGGGGCATCGCCCGACCCGCCACGCTGCGGCGCCGACACGCTTCCTGACACGTTCCACGCCCTATGGCACGCCGGCTCGCGCGTGCCGTTCTTACAAAGGCAGGTAAGGCGCACACGCAAAAGCCGCGCCCGGCGCGGCACCAGCGCGCGCTTGCGCAGGGTACGGAACTTGCGCGACGCTGCAGGCTATGGCTTTCGCTTCCCCCTGAGCGTGCGCAATGAGGCAATACCATCCGCCCGGCACCACGGCGTCCGCAGCGCCCACGGCGTCGCCACCACCGCATGAACCCGACTCGACGCCCGGCTTCCGCCTCGAACCCGGGCGCAACTGCTGGCGCGTCGAACCATGCCGGCGCTTTGCCATGCTGGTCGACGCCGACGCCTATTTCCGCGCGCTGCGCGAGGCGCTGCCGCTGGCCGAGCACACCATCTTCATTCTGGGCTGGGACATCGACAGCCGCATGGAACTGGTTCCCGCCGGCGCGCAGGATGGGCTGCCGGCCGGGCTGCGCGACTTCCTGTGCGCGCTGGCCGATCGTCGCCCCAACCTGCGCATCTACATCCTGAGCTGGGACTACGCCTTGGTGATGGCGATGGAGCGCGAATGGCTGCCCTCGGCCAGCGCGCACTGGCAGGCGCACCGGCATCTGTCGTTCCTGCTGGACGGCAATCATCCTCCCGGCGCATCGCACCACCAGAAGGTGGTGGTACTCGACAACAAGGTCGCCTTCGTCGGCGGGCTGGACCTGACGCTGCGCCGCTGGGACGACAACCAGCACGCGCCCGGCGCGCCGCTGCGCATGGCCGAGGGCCGGCCCTATCCGCCTTTCCATGACGTGCAGTGCGTGGTCGACGGCAGTGCGGCCGCGGCGCTCGGCAAGCTCTGCGCCCAGCGCTGGCTGCGCGCCAGTGGCAGCCAGCCGCGGCCGGTGGCCGCGACCTCGTCGGATCCGTGGCCGCCCAGCCTGGCACCAGAGCTGACCGACCTGCGCGTGGGCATCGCCCGCACCATGCCCATGTGCGAGGACGAACCCGGCGTCAGCGAGGTGCGCATGCTGCTGCGCGACGCCATTGCCTCGGCCCGGCACAGCATCTACATGGAGAACCAGTACTTCAGCTCGGGCGAGATCGCCAAGGCGCTGGCCGCGCGGCTGGGGCACGAGGACGGCCCGGATATCGTGCTGGTGTCGCGCCGCAACGAGAGCGGCTGGCTCGAGGCGCACAGCATGGGCGTGCTGCGCGCGCGCCTGTACCGGCAACTGCGCGCGGCCGACAAGTTCGATCGCTTCCGCCTGTACTGCCCGACGATCCCCAACCTGCACCCCGAATGCGTCAACGTCCACAGCAAGGTCACGGTGATCGACGACGACTTTCTCACCATCGGTTCAGCCAACCTCAGCAACCGTTCGCTGGGACTGGACACCGAGTGCAATATCGTGGTGGTCTCCGGCGGCGAGCCCCGCATCCAGGCCGCCATCGCCGCGATGCGCGCGCGCCTGTTGGGCGAACACCTGGAGGTGGCGCCCGAAGCGTTCCAGGCCGAGGTGGCCGCCACGCGCAGCGTGCTCGGCGCGATCCGCAACCTGCAGCGCAGCGACGGGCGCTCGCTGGAAGACTATGTGCCACCGCTGCCCGACGATGTCGATGCCGCGTCACCGGCCGCCAACCTGCTGGACCCGATCGAGCCGGTCGACAGCGACCAGGTGCTGGCCGAGTTCGTCAGCCACGAGGCGCGCCCGCGCGTGCTCGGGCGCGTCGGGGCGATGGTGGCGCTGGCGCTGCTGGTAGCGGGGCTGTTCTTCACGTGGCGCTACACGCCGCTGCGCGAGTGGGCGGACTTCCGCGCCCTGCTGGGCGCGATCGAGCGCGTCGACGAGATGCCGCTGGCGCCGCTGGCCATGATGGGGGTCTATCTGGCGGGCGCGGTGACGATGCTGCCGGTGACGCTGCTGATCCTGCTCACGGTGGTGGTATTCGGGCCGCTCTACGGCGCCGTTCTGGCCCTGGGCGGCACGGTGCTGAGCACCGGCGCGGGCTATCTGGCCGGGCGGCTGCTCGGGCGCCACGCGGTGCGCCGCTTCGGCGGCAGGCGGCTGAACCGCGTCAGCCACCAGCTGGGCAAGCACGGCATCGTCGCCATGGTGGTGCTGCGGCTGGTGCCGATCGCACCGTTCTCGCTGGTCAACCTGGTGGTGGGCGCCTCGCGCATCAGCCTGCGCGATTGCCTCATCGGCACCGCGCTGGGGATGTTGCCGGGCATCGTGGTCAGTGCCTTGCTGGTGGACCGGGTCGCCGCGGCGGCGCGCGAGCCGGGGTTGCTCACCTTTGCGCTGCTGGCGCTGGTGCTGCTGGT
>JABFVP010000262.1 GCA_013362725.1 Cupriavidus sp. | reverse complement strand
CAGCACCGCAACGGTCAGAGCGGCGCCAGTGTAGGAGGTCACTTTGGCGCTCAAGCCGTTGATGGCGTCCAGGCCCGCGTCGCCGGTGGACGTTTGCGCCATGACAGCGCCCGACAGCGCCAGAGCAGCCACGCCGGCACCGATTTGCGCCGACTTTTGTTTGGCCGCGATGGCCAGATGCTTCACCTTGTGCATATGCACTCCCGTACAAAGAAACGGTGGAGAGCGTCCACCAGCGCTTACCGCCTCAATCCAGCACCTCGAATGCCCGAGTCGCCAGCTTGATCCAGAAGCCCGAGGCATACCCAATCCCCCAGGCACACATGCAGTACAGAATTACGCTTGTCACAGCGACCCCCACACGTCGCGCCACAACTTGACCACCAGCGCCAGCCCGATCCGGTAGACCGCCGCCACCAAGAGCACCGGCCACACGATGTGCCAGAAATCAGCGAAGGCGCCCACAGATATGCCCCGCCGCGAACATCAAGCACAGGACGCAGTAGAAGAGCAGTGCATCCAACGTTAGCCCGTACATCATTGACCCCTTTTCCCGTCCACGATCCCGGAGGCGATCTGCGCCGCCAACCAGAAGCCCAACATCCAGCCACCTACAAACACCCCCACAACGCTACCCACGCCCACCGCCACGAAGCACGCAAGATCAGCCGCAGCCATCACAACGCCCTCCGCATCATGTTGAACAGGTAGCCCACCAGCAACGCGAACACGGACACGGTGGACAGCACAACGACCGCAGTCTCCAGAGGCGTCAGGGGAAGCGAAGGCTGCGAAGGCGAGCCCATCGCGTAACCGAGCAACAAGCCGACGAGAAAGTCCATCACCATTCGCCCATCAAGCCGCCCATAACTTCCAGACGCACAGCGAGGATCCGGTCTAGCCCAACTGCCGCCCAATACAGCGCCCTCGCCATACATTGCTCGCGCTCATCGAGCATGCAACCGAACCCAACGCGTTGCAGATTTGCTTTCATATCCGACCCCTCGTTTACGAAAAATTGGCCGTCTTTCCGGCCTGTCATCCCCGCATCATCGCCGGGGCATACGAGGGGTTTTCCTAGGCAGCAGCCTGTGCCGAAGGCTTCGCGTTTGCCGCCGCACGACTGAACGGCACGAAGCTTGCCACCGCAAAATCCAGATTCCCGTTCCCATCGGCATACGGGCGCAGATCGGTGAGGTATTCACCCGGAGGGGTGTCCTTGAGATGCTCCGCGATCTTCATACGGGCAACGAACGTTTCTTCCACAACCTTGCCGTTTTCCTCGCGGCCCGAAGTGACCAGCATTTGCGCGCTGTAGCGAGTGCCCTTGCGGCCCTCGAATTCCCATTCCTTGGCGTTGATGGCGAACAGTTGCACCTTGAATTTCATCGTCATGATCTGTAACCCCTCGTTACGTTTAGCCGCCGCTGGCGGACTAGGTTTTGTTTACGCGGTGTTGTTTACCGCCTACACTTCCGCTCACACAGGCAATGTGTTTTAACACACGAACTGTGTAGATCGGATCATACACACAGCGTGTGTTAATACCAATTGAGGTTACCTATGAGCTTTCGGGAAGTAATTGAAAAGGCGCTGCATGGACGCAAGGTTGCCGCCGCCGCCCGAGACATGGGCATGTACCAGCAGAAACTTGACCGCTTCTACAAAGGGCAATGTTTGCCGAGCTATACGGACGCTCTTATCATCGCCCGGGAGGCGAACGTCCCACTGGATGAAGTGTTTCTCGCGCTGGCCAGCGAAGAAGCGGCACGGAAAGGCGTAGAGGTGGAAGGGGTTCGAAAACGACCCTCTCCGCCAAAACAAGAAGCTGTCGGCATCGACCACCGGCAGGCAACAACAGCGTAGTAAAACTCAGGCCGACGCCCACGAAAGTGCGCGTCGGTTTTGTTTTTTCCGTAGCCGCCTTGCCGCTGCAGCCGCGCCGGCCGGTGCACTATCATGGCGATCCGCAACGCAGGATGCCGCACCATGACCCAGCCACCCGACAAAACCCCCGCCTCCCAGGTCTTTCACGGCGATCCGTCCGAACTGCCGGCCGATCCCGACCTGGTTTACGGCATGCCGTACCGGCACTACAAGGGCGGCGCCTATTCGACGGTAGGGATCGGGCGCTTCGAGGCCGACCTGGCGCCGGTGGTGGTCTACCGCGCCATGCGCGATCCGTCCTTGCTGTGGGTGCGCCGCGCCGATGTGTTCAGCGAACCGGTCGCGACGCCGCAGGGCAAGGTGCCGCGCTTCGCGCCCGACTGGCCCGCGGCGCTGGCCTGCCTGGATTTCCTGCCGCGGCAGGCGGTGCTTCACGTGCTGGCGCTGCACGACACGCCGTACCGCCGCTACCACGACCGCCGCCATATCCTGGAAATGTTCGAGGCTGCCCATGGGCGCGGCGTGGTGCTGGACCGGGCGCAGGCGCTGGCGGTGCTGTGCCATGACGCGGTCTATGTGGCGGGCTGCGCGCACAACGAAGCCGCCTCGGCCGCGATGATCGAATCCGTTGCGCCAGGTGAAGCACGCGCGGTGCTGGAGCGTGCCGCGCAGATCGTGCTCGATACGCGCGGCCATCGACCCAGCTGCATGGGCGCCGACACCGTGCTCGATCTCGACCTGCTCAGGCTGGCCGCGCCGCCCGACGTGTTCGACCGCCACAGCCAGGACGTCTTCGCCGAGAATCGCGCGCTGCTGGCGGCGCGCAGCGGCAAGCAGGGCGATGCGCTGCTTGCCGAATTCATGCGCCGGCGCGCGGCATTCCTGAGCCACCTGGCGCAGCGCCCGCAACTGTTCCTGACCGCGGCCTTCGCGGATTGCGAGGCGCCGGCCCGCGCCAATATTGCCAGGACCGCCGGCAGCGCCGGCGCGCTGGATACGCTCTAGCGCTATCGCCAGGCCGGCGCGGCTACGCTGGCGTCGCTGCCGCGCCAGCCTCTGGTGCCAGCGGCAGGCGCGACACCAGCAGCTGGTCGATCTTGTGATGGTCGATGTCCAGCACTTCGAAGCGATAGCCCGCCACGGTGATCGACTCCGACTTCTTCGGGATGCGCTTGAGCGCATAGATCACCAGCCCGGCCGCGGTATCGACGTAGTCCTCGCCGGGCAGGGCATCCAGCTCCAGCGCTTTCTTGAGGTCTACCAGCGGCGTCAGCCCATCGACCAGCCACGAGCCGTCGTCGCGCCGCACGATCTGCTCGTCTTCGCTGGAATAGAGGATGTCGCCCATCAGCGCGCCGACGATGTCGTCGAGCGTGACGATGCCCACCACCAGCCCGTATTCGTTCATGACCACGGCAAAGCTCTGGTGCATCTCGCGGAAGCGCGTCAGCGACTCCGACAGGGTCAGCGTGTCGGGGATCACCAGCACGTTCTTGTCGTGGTAGCGGCCGATATTGCCCATCACCGCGGCGCTTTCATCGGCCAGCAGCAGCTGCAGGATGTCCTTGGAATCGATATAGCCCTGCACGTCGTCGAGGTCGTGCCCGCACACCGGGTATTGCGCGTGCGGCTGGTTGACCAGCTTGCGGCGCACGCTGTCGGCGGGCTCGTCCAGGCTCAGGTAGACCACCTCATCGCGCGGCGTCATGATCGCGGTGATGCCCTTGAAGTCGAGCTCGAACACGTTCTCGATCAGGTGCAGCTCATGCTTGTGCAGCACGCCGGCCTCGGCGCCGGCATCGACCATCGCGGCGATGTCCTCGGTGGTGATCTGGTCGACCGGCTTGGTCGGCAGCCGCAGCAGCCGCAGCATGGCGTCGGCGGCGGCGTTGAAGACCCACACCAGCGGCCTGAGCACGCGCAGCAGCGTCAGCATCGGGTCGATCACCGCCAGCGCGCAGGCCTCGGGAAAGGTCATGGCGATGCGCTTGGGGATCAGGTCGGCAAACTGGATGAACAGCAGCGTCACGATCAGGAACGAGCCGATATTGGCGGCGCGCTGCGCGTGCACTACCTGCATGTAGGGCGACAGCGTTTCGAGCAGCAGGTCGGACACGTGCTTCTCGCCCAGGATACCCGCCAGGATGGCAACGCTGTTGACCCCGATCTGCACGATGGTGAAGAAGTTGCCGGGCTCTTCCTTGAGCAGCAGCACGCGCGTGGCGCGGCCGTCGCCGCGTTCGGACAGCACCTGCAGCTTGGTGCGGCGCGCAGCGGTCAGCGCGATCTCGGAGATCGAGAAGAACGCGCTGACAAGGACGAGCAGGATCAGGATCAGGACGAACATAGGCAGGATTGCGCTGGCAGGTTGTGCCTGCAGGCGGCTTGATGATGGTGCACGGCGCGCGCGGCTGTCAATCTGTGCTCCCTTCAGTCGCGGCGCCTGGCGGGGGCGGCATCGAAGCTTGCCGTCGGCGCTTCCAGCCGCTGCGGCAGTGTTGCCGCCAGCGCCTCGGCGGCGTGCGCGAACTGGTCGCGCAGGTCGTCGGCCAGGCTCGAGCCGGCGCGGTGGCTGGCGCGCAGCATCTGGATCTCGAACGGCAGCACCGGCGCCACGTCATGCAGCGCGACGCGCTCTGCGCTGGCGCTGAGCGCGGTGTACTGGTCCAGCAGCGTCATGCCCAGCCCGGCGTCGACCAGCGCCAGCGCCAGCGAGTAGGTCTGCACCTCCAGCGTCGAGCGCGGTTCCAGCGCGTGCCGCGCCAGGGTCTGGCGCACCAGCAGGCCGAGCGAGCTGTTGTCGTCATAGCCGATAAAGGCGCGCTCCATCAGCCGCTGCATCGGCACCACGCGCCGGCGCCCGCCGGCGGGCAGCGGCTGTGCGCGTGGCACCGCCAGCAGCATGCGGCCGCTCGCCACCGGATCGCTCGAGATCGCCTCGTGGCGCGGCGGGGCGAAGGCAAAGCCCAGGTCGATCTGGTTGGCCAGCAGCGCGCCGACGATCTCGTCGGTATGGTGCGTCAGCACCTGCACCTGGGTGTCGGGGTGGCGCGCGCAGAAGCTGCGCACCGCCGGCACCAGCAGCGGGTTGGCCAGGCTCGGGGTGGCGGCCACGCGCAGCCGGCCGGCGCCCTTGTGGCGCAGGCTTTCCGAGACCCGGCGCACGCGTTCGATCTCGCCATATAGCCTTTCGACATCCCCATACAGCGCGCTGGCCTCGGGCGTGGACTGCAGCCGTCCGCGCACGCGCTCGAACAGCCGGAAGCCGAGCGAGGCCTCGGCATGCTGCAGCACGCGCGTGACCACCGGCTGCGACACGTGCAGCAGGCGCGCGGCCTCGCTGACGGTGCCGGTCAGCATCACGGCGCGAAACACTTCGATCTGGCGCAGGCGCATGGCATCTCGGGGCTGGATGGACAGAGTGCGGCAAGGCGCCATTGGCGCCCATAGCCTGAAGACATATTCTGGCACGTATTCGCATTGGGCAAGCCGGCGCGCTTGCACTACGCTCTGCCTGATGGACGCAAGCAAAGGACAGGCAATGCAGGTGGTGATCGTGGGCGCGGGCGTGGTGGGGATGACGACGGCATGGCGCCTGGCCGGGGATGGCCACCAGGTGATGGTGCTCGAGCGCCACCACGGCCCCGGCGAGGAAACCAGCTTTGCCAATGGCGGGCAGTTGAGCTACAGCTACGTGGCGCCGCTGGCGGGGCCGGGCGTGATGGCCAAGGTGCCGGGCTGGCTGCTGCGGCGCGATTCCCCGATGCGCTTTCGCCCGACGGCCGACCCGGCGCAGTGGCGCTGGCTGGCCGCCTTCATGTCGGCCTGCAACGCCGCCTCCAGCGAGGCGACCACGCGCAAGCTGCTGCGGCTGGGCTTCTATTCCCGCGACCTGATGCAGGACTTCGTGGCCCGGCACCAGCATGACGACGGCGGCGCTGGCTTCCATTTCGCGCGGCGCGGCAAGCTGGTGGTGCACCGCGACCCGGCGGCGTTCGATTCGGCGTGCCGGCTGCTGGACTACCAGGCCAGCCTGGGCTGCGAGCAGCAGGCGCTGGACCGTACTGCCTGCGTGGCGCTGGAGCCGGCGCTGGCCGGCATCCGCGATGACATCGCCGGCGCCATCCATACCCCGAGCGAAGAGGTGGGCGACTGCCATCGCTTCTGCCTGTCGCTGGCACGCTTGCTGCAAGATGGCGCGTACGCGGGCGTGTCGTTGCGCTTTGGCACCGTCGTGCAAGGGCTGGTGCAGCAGGGCGGGCGCGTTACCGGAGTGCGCACGCCGGGCGGGGTGGTGCCCGCCGACGTGGTGATCGTGTCGGGCGGCATCGGCAGCGTGCCGCTGCTGCGCCCGCTCGGGGTACGGCCGCTGCTGTGGCCGCTCAAGGGCTACAGCATCACGGTGCCGTTGGCCGGCGGCGCGCAGGCGCCGCATATCAGCGTGACGGATTTTGCCAACAAGATCGTTTATGCCCGGATCGGCAATACACTGCGGGTGGCGGGCATGGCCGACCTGGTGCGCGGCGGCACGCGCATCGATCCGGAGCGGGTCGGCACGCTGGTGGCCCAGACCCGCGCGCTGTTTCCCGGCATCGTGCCGGACCAGCCGCTGGCGCAGCTGCAGCCGTGGGCCGGGCTGCGTCCCGCCACCCCGGACGGCCTGCCGCTGGTGGGGCCATCGCGGGTGTCGGGGCTGTGGCTCAACCTGGGCCACGGCGCGCTGGGCTTTACGCTGGCAATGGGCAGTGCCGGCCTGCTGGCCGACCGCCTGGCGGGTCGCCGTCCCGCCATCGACGCAGAAGATTTCGACGCCGCACGCGCCTAGCGCCGCGGCCGCGCATGGGTTGTTGCCGTACCGGTAAGTCCGCAGTACCTGAAGCTGTCCATGAAGCATGCCTCAATGACCAAGCCCCACTACAAGGAGCGCCACATGCAAACGCTGCACCCCCACCGATCCGCCACCCGCCGTGCACTGGCGGCAGCCACGCTGCTGCTGGCCGCCGGCGCCGCCCATGCCGCCGACGGCGACACGCTGAAGAAGATCAAGGACAGCGGCGTGATCTCGCTCGGCTACCGCGAATCGTCGATCCCGTTCTCGTACACCGACGGCAAGGAGGTCATGGGCTACTCGCATGAGATCCTGCTGCAGATCGTCGACAAGATCAAAAGCGAGCTGAAGATGCCCAACCTGCAGGTGCGCCTGACGCCGATCACCTCGCAGAACCGCATCCCGCTGGTGCAGAACGGCACCATCGACATCGAATGCGGCAGCACCACCAACAACCTCGAGCGCCAGAAGCAGGTTGCGTTCTCCAACAGCCTGTTCGTCTACGGCATCAAGATGCTGACCAAGAAGGATTCGGGCGTGAAGGAGTTTGCCGACCTGAAGGACCGCAACGTGGTCACCACGGCAGGCACCACCGGCGAGCGCCTGCTGGTCAAGATGAACGGCGAAAAGGCCATGAACATGAATCTGATCAGCACCAAGGACCACGGCCAGTCCTTCCTGATCCTGGAAACCGGCCGGGCCGCGGCCTTCGTGATGGACGAGCCGCTGCTGTACGGCGAGCGCACCAAGGCCAAGAACGCCGCCGACTGGGTGGTGGTGGGCGCGCCGCTGCAGACCGAGAACTACGCCTGCATGTTCCGCAAGGATGACCCCTCGTTCAAGAAGCTGGCCGACGGCGTGATCGCCGACCTGCAGACCAGCGGCCGCGCCGAGAAGCTGTACAACAAGTGGTTCATGTCGCCGATCCCGCCGCGCGGCATCAACATGAACTATCCGCTGTCGGCCGACATGAAGGCGCTGTTCGCGGCGCCCAACGACAAGGCCTACCAGTAGGGCGGGGCGGGCCGCGGGAGCGCAATCGTGCCCCGCGGTTATTTAGCCATGATGAATCGATATTTAGCATTCGATAGTGTTTGCGGTAGTGTTGAGCCCGATATAGGCTCATAGCAGCACAACAGCCGGCGGCGCTCCAAAAGAGGCCGGCCGGCGCTGCCCCACACTGCTTATCCGCATCGACTGGAGAACATATGCGATCGCTTCGTACTGGCTGGTTCAAATCCCTGCTGGCCGCTTCCCTGGTGGCCGGCGCCGGGCTGGCTGCCACCGCGGCCCATGCCGCCGACCTGCTCGACACCGTCAAGCAGGCCGGCGTGCTGAAGATCGGGCTGGAGGGCACCTATCCCCCGTTCGGCTTCCGTGGCGCAAAGAACGAGCTGGAAGGCTTCGACGTCGACGTGGCGCGGGCGGTGGCGGGCAAGCTCGGCGTCAAGCCGGAGTTCGTCACCACCGAATGGAGCGGCATCATCGCCGGCCTGCAGGCGGGCAAGTTCGACGTGATCGTCAACCAGGTCAACGTCACGCCGCAGCGCCAGCAGGTGCTGGATTTTTCCACCCCCTACGTCTACTCGGATGCGCAGCTGATCCAGCGCAAGGATGACAAGCGCCAGTTCAAGTCGCTGGAAGACCTGAAGGGCCACAAGCTCGGCGTCAGCCTGGGCAGCAACTACAACGACCTGGCCAAGTCGGTGGCCGGCATCGAGGTCAAGACCTATCCCGGCGCACCCGAGTACCTGCGCGACCTGGCGGCGCAGCGCGTCGACGCCGCGCTGAACGACCGGCTGATGGTCGCGTACCTGGTCAAGACCACCAACCTGCCGCTGCGGCCGGGCGCGATCGTGGCGGGTGCCACCACGCAGGTGGCGATCCCGTTCCGCAAGGACAATCCCAAGTTCGCGCAGGCGATCAACCATGCGCTGGAGGAGCTGGCCAAGGACGGCACCCTCGGCAAGCTGTCGGTGAAGTGGTTCGGCACCGATGTGACCAAGCCCGCCGGCAAGCCGGTCAAGTAAGGCTATCAAGCAAGCCGGCCCGCAAGCAGGGCGTTATCATGTCGCGGCGCGGCGGCCTGCATGGCTGCCGCGCCGCTTTGCTTTGCTTTGCGCCTTGCCGATATCTGATCCCTTTCGCGCCGCCCCGCCATGCCCGCTCTCCAGCTCGTCATCGAC
>JABFVP010000424.1 GCA_013362725.1 Cupriavidus sp. | reverse complement strand
GTGATTGGTCCAGGGCCAGTCGCTGCCCCACAGCAGGCGGTCATCGCCCACGATGTCGCGCCAGCGTTGCGCAAGCAGCGGCCAGTCGTGCGGCGATGCCAGCCGGTAGGGCGCGCTGATTTTTACCCACACCTGGCGGCGCGCGCGCACTGCCATGGCGGCATCGAAGACTGCATCTGCGATCCCCCCGGTGCCGGGCCGGCCGAAGTGGTCAAGCACCACCGGCGCGCCGGCATCGCCAAGCGCCGCATCGAGCTGCGCCAGCACCATGGCGCCCTGCCCGTTGCCGGTATGGAGCTCGACGTGCCAGCCCAGCGCGGCAATCCTGTGGAACAGCGCGCGCCACGGCGCAGTGGCAATGCGTTGCCATTCCGGATCGCCGTACAGATTCAAACGGATGCCGCGCACGCCGGCGGCCTGGAGCGCTGTCAGTTGTGCGTCAGTGATCGTCGGGTCGATCACCGCCACGCCGCGCAGGCGGCCGGGCAGCGCCCGCAGCGCGGCCAGCAGCGCGGTATTGTCGGTGCCGAGAAAACTGGCTTGCACCACCACTCCATACAGGTCGCCCTGGCCGGCCAGTCCGCCGACTGCCGCCTGCCAGTCGCCCAGCCCGGCGGCATAGGCCGGCCGGTAGCGCGCCGAAGCCGTGGCCACGCCGGTATCGAAGACGTGGAAATGGGTATCCACCAGCGGCAAAGCACGCCTGCTCATCGTCAGCCCTCCGTGGGGCGGGTATATCCGGATATGGCGTCCGGTCCCGCGTCAGTATTCTAGTCCTCTAGAGGACATTAGCATTCAATCAATTTAGCACGGCTTCGGCATGCCAGACAACGCATTGCTCCAGACCACCACTGCCACCGCGGGGCTGAGTCGCTACGGCCAGATCGCGGCGGCACTGCAGGACCGGATCGTTTCCGGCGCCTGGGCCCCGGGAGATGCCATCCCGGCCGAAGGCGCACTGGCCAGGGAGTTCGGCATCGCGCTGGGCACCATCCGCCAGGCCATCGCCGTGCTGGTCCAGCAAGGCTTGCTCGAGCGCGTACAGGGCAAGGGTACCTTTGTGCGCAAGGGGCTGAGCGGCGCCAGCCTGATGCGATTCTTTCGCTTCGGCGGCGCCGACGGCGCGCCCGCGGTGCCCCGCTCTGAAATCCTGTCGTGCCGCGCCGTGCGGCTGGACAAGACCATGGCGGCGCGCTTCGGGCTGGCCAGCGGCGCGCGCGGGCTGTCGATCTCGCGCCGCCGCTGGCTGGACGATACGCCGCGACTGCTGGAATCCATCTGGCTGCCGCTGCCGCGCTGCGAAGCCCTTCAGCAGCTTCCGCCGGCGCAGTGGGGCGACCTGCTCTACCCGCTGCTGGGCAGCGCCTGCGGCGTCACGGTCCATCGTGCCGTCGACGAGGTGACCTTCCGCACGCTGGCGGCGGACGAGGCCGCGTTGCTGGCGCTGCCCGATGCGCATCCCTGCGCGGTGGTCACGCGCCATGCCTTTGACCTGGCCGGCCACTGCGTCGAGTACCGCCTGACGCGCGGCGACGCTTTTGCCTTTCGCTATACCGCCGACGTCCGCTGAAATCCGTTACGGACCGTCGCCAAGGAGACAGACCCATGCACGCACGCCACGCGATCACCGCCGCGGCCATCGCCATGATCGCCATCGCCACCCCGGCGCAGGCCGCCGACAACGCCGCAGCCTGGCCGGCACGCCCCATCACCATCGTGGTGACATACCCGCCTGGCGGTGGCGCGGACCTGATGGCACGGCTGATCGCGCCCGGCCTCGGGCGCGAGCTGGGGCAGACCGTGGTGGTCGAGAACCGGCCGGGTGCCGGCGGACAGATCGGCGCGGCCTATGTCGCCAAGGCCGCGCCCGACGGCTACACGCTGATGGTCGATGCCTCGTCCTACGCGGTGAATCCCAGCCTCTACCCGCGCCTGCCCTACGATCCGGACAAGGCGTTCCGGCCAGTCGGCGTGCTGGCGCGCTATCCCAATGTGCTGGTCGCCACCGCCAGCTTTCCGGCGGGCAAGGTCAGCGATGTCATCGCCATGGCAAGGCAGAAGCCGGGCTCGGTGGCCTTTGCGTCTTCGGGCAACGGCTCGGCGCAGCACCTGGCCGGCGTGCTGTTCGAGCAGCGCGCGGGCGTCGCCCTGCTGCACGTGCGCTACCAGGGCGGCGGCCCCGCCATG
>JABFVP010000195.1 GCA_013362725.1 Cupriavidus sp. | reverse complement strand
CGCCCAGGTTGGTGTAGCCGACCGCGAAGGCGGGCTTGACCTCGGTGGCCAGCAGCAATTCGGCTTCGGCGCGCTTCAGGTCGCCGCGCTTGGCGTAAAGCAGCGCCAGGTTGTTGTGCGGCTCGGGCAGCTCGGGAAAGTCCTGCGCCATCTCGCTGAAGGCCTGGATCGCTTCGTCCTCGCGGCCCGCCTGGGCCAGCGCCCAGGCGCGCTGGAAGCGGGCCTGCGCATTGCGCGGGTTGGCGGCGAGCACGCGCTCGAAGCCCTTGATGGCGTCCTCGTAGCGGCGCGCGTTGGCGGCTTGCTGGGCCTCGCCCATGCCAGGGTCGGTCGACTGGATGCCGCCGACCGGCGAGGTCGGCACCGCCAGCGACAACGGGCCATTCTGCGCGGATGCAGGGCCTGCCAGCGCCGCGGCCAAGGCCAGCAGCGGCAGGATGGTGCGGGATCCGCGCCGGCGCGTGCGCGCAGCGGAGACGGCAGGGGCAGCGGAAAGCGGGGAGGGCAGCGGCAGGCTCATTGAGGACGGGTCCGTTATACTCCGCGGCATTCTAGCAAAGCGGCAAGTGCGGCACGGAGGCAATGCCGTGGCGGCCAGGCGTGCGGTGTCGATGCGTGAGTTGCATGCGTGTCGGCCGGCCGGGCCGCGGGTCCGACTCGCGCACCGCCTTCCGGTAAGATATGGGGCGCGACGGCATTGCGCCAGCAGCGGCGTTCGCGCTGCCTGCCGTGTGGAACCGGCAGACTCCTCTCACCACTCACTTCGTTTCATGCAGCCCCTCAACATCTACAACACGCTCGCGCGTGAGAAGCAGCCATTCGTGCCAATCGAACCCGGCAAGGTCCGCATGTATGTGTGCGGCATGACCGTGTACGACTATTGTCACGTCGGCCACGCGCGCGTGATGGTGGTGTTCGACATGGTGCACCGGTGGCTGCGCGCCGCCGGCTACGAGGTGACCTATGTGCAGAACATCACCGATATCGATGACAAGATCATCCGCCGCGCGGCCGAGAACGGCGAGACCATCGGCGAGCTGACCACGCGCTTCATCCAGTACATGCACGAGGATGCCGCCGCGCTGGGCGTGATCCGTCCCGACTACGAGCCGCGCGCCACCGACTACGTGCCGCAGATGCTCGACATGATCGGCAAGCTCGAGGCCAAAGGCCTGGCCTATCAGGCCAGCGACGGCGACGTGAACTACTCGGTGCGCAAGTTCGGCGGCTACGGCAAGCTCTCCGGCAAGTCGCTGGAAGACCTGCGCGCCGGCGAGCGCGTCAGCGCCAACGATGCCAAGCAGGACCCGCTCGACTTCGTGCTGTGGAAGTCCGCCAAGGCCAGCGAACCGCCCGAGAGCAAGTGGGACTCGAAATGGGGCACCGGCCGACCGGGCTGGCACATTGAATGCTCTGCGATGAGCTGCGCGCTGCTGGGCGAGCATTTCGACATCCACGGCGGCGGGGCCGACCTGCAGTTCCCGCATCACGAGAACGAGATTGCGCAGTCCGAAGGCGCCAGCGGCAAGCCCTTCGTCAACCTGTGGATGCACAACGGCTTCGTGCGCATCAACGACGAGAAAATGTCCAAGTCGCTTGGCAATTTTTTCACCATCCGCGAGGTACTGAAGGCGTACGACGCCGAGGTCGTGCGCTTCTTCATCCTGCGCGCGCACTATCGCAGTCCGCTGAACTACAGCGACGCGCACCTGGACGATGCGCGCCACGCGCTGACGCGCCTGTACACGGCGCTCAAGGACAGCCAGCCGGGCGGCTGCGCGGTGGACTGGGACGAGCCGCATGCGAAGCGCTTTGCCGAGGCCATGGGCGACGACTTCAATACGCCGATCGCGATGTCGGTGCTGTTCGACCTGGCCAGCGAGATCAACCGCACCGGCTCGAGCGCGGCCGCGCGCCAGCTCAAGGGGCTGGCCGGCACGCTGGGCCTGCTCGAGCGTGACCCGCATACCTTCCTGCAGGGCGGCAAGTCCGAAGACGGCCCGTCGCAGCACGAGATCGAAACGCTGATCGCGGCGCGCAAGGCCGCCAAGGCCGAGCGCAACTTCGCCGAGGCGGACCGCATCCGCGCCCAGCTGCTGGAAGCGGGCATCGTGCTGGAAGACAAGCCGGGCGGTGCCACCGAGTGGAGGCGTGCTTGAACGCTGCCGCGCGCAAGCCCGCCACCGCTACGCC
>JABFVP010000287.1 GCA_013362725.1 Cupriavidus sp. | reverse complement strand
CCCCAGACAATGGCCTTCTTCTGCAGGTGGGGCGGCAGGTTGCGTGCCGCCAGCGCAATCACGATGGCATTGTCGCCGGCCAGCACCAAGTCAATGACGACGATGGACAGCAGTGCCGTCAGGAACTGCATCGTGAACAGATCGGTAAACCACTCCATGAACTCTCCTCAGGGTACGAAACAGCGCGGGGCGCGTGTTGGGTTCGCCTGGATTCCTGGAGCACGGGAGGGTTGGGGCCGCCTTTGCAAACCATGGAAACCAGGTTGCAAAGGTCTTGCTCGACCATTGGCGCGGTATGCGCACCGGTGGTCAGCACAACCGGGGACACAGTCCCGGAATGACGATTGTGCTAAGGGCATGGGCCCCGGAGCTACTCCCCTTTGAGGGACGCGGCCTTTTCGGGACCGCGCTGGGCGGGATTATAAACGAACTGCAAGGGATATGCCCCATTAGGAAAGATACCGACTCCAGTTCACCCGGGTGCCGTAACCGTCTCGCCCTGGCCTGCCATGCCGCCGTGCCGGTGCGCCGGCGTGTTGAGGGCGATTTTGTATCGGTTCCGCCGTGAAGCTGCGCGATCCGGCGGATCGGCCTATCCTTGAGGTTCGGTTCCGACCGATGCGCCCCGGACAGCACAGGCGCGCATTGCGGAGACCGGCGCGCACGACATGCACCGCGCGGCCTTGGGGAATACGCAGTGAAGCAGTGCCCATTTGCGACCACACAAGGAAACGACATGCCGGTTGTCCCGAACCCGCCCAACCCGCCCTCGCACCACAAAGCCCCGCAGACCCCCCTCCCGCCGCTGAACCACCATAACGGCCATGCCGCGGCGCCGCCGGCGCTGGTGGCGCTGGCCAACGGCCGCGCGCAGCGCCCGCCACAGCCCGAGCTGGTGCAGCAGTACCGCGAAGACAGCGGCGCGCTGCGCGAGCAGGTGCTGTCCGGCCTGCGCGCCACGCAGGCGGCGATCAGTCCCAAGTTCTTCTACGACGTGCTGGGCTCGCGCCTGTTCGAAGCCATCACCGACCTGCCCGAGTACTACCCGACCCGCACCGAGGCCGCGATCTTTGCCAGCGCGGCGCCCGCCATCGCGGCGCGCGCCGGCAGCGGCTGCGTGCTGGTGGACCTGGGCGCCGGCAACTGCGAGAAGGCGGCGCGGCTGTTCGGCAGCCTGCGCCCGGCGCAGTACGTGGCGGTGGACATCTCGGTCGAGTTCCTGCGCGCGACGCTGTCGTCGCTGCAGCAGCAGCATCCCGAGATCCCGATGCTGGGGCTGGGCGCCGACCTGTGCGCGCCGTTCGACCTGCCGGCCCAGGTCAGGCGCGGCAGGCGCCTGTTTTTCTATCCGGGCTCGAGCATCGGCAATTTCGCCCCGGTGGAGGCGCTGGCGCTGCTGCAGCGCCTGCGCGGCGCGGCCGGGCGCGGCGACGGCGTGCTGATCGGCGTGGACCTGCACAAGGACGAAGCCACGCTGGTATCGGCCTATGAAGATGCGCTGGTGGTCACCGCGGCCTTCAACAGCAATGTGCTGCGCAACGTGAACCGCATCGTCGGCACCGATTTCGCGCTGGACGACTGGCGCCACCTGGCCAGCTTCGACCGCGCGGCCTCGCGCATCCAGATGCACCTGCAGGCATGCCGCGACGTGCGCGTGCAGTGGGACGGCGGCGCGCGCGAGTTCGCCGCCGGCGAGCGCATCCATACCGAGGATTCGTACAAGTACCGCCCGGAGGACTTCGCGCTGCTGCTCGAAGCCGCAGGTTTCGACGATCCGGTGTACTGGTCCGATCCGCGCGGCTGGTTCGCGGTGTTCCACGCGCGCGGCTGACCGGCCCCCTGGCCGGGTAGTGTCATAATGGCCGCAGTCCGGCGCGGCCTGCACTCGGCTGTCCGGATCGCTGCCTCTCCACCGTCATTCCCTGCGCGGACTTCCCCGATGAGCGGCTTTCCCATGCTTCCCGATCTCTACTTCACCGGCGGCAAGGCGACGTGGTCGGACCCGCGCCGGCTGCCGCGCGAAGGGCTGGCGCAGGCCCTGGTGGACACGCGCAGCCGCACGCTGGCGTGGCTGGCGCCGTTCGGGCAGACCCGCCGCGCCTGGGACGTGCCGCGCCAGTACGATGCCGACCCGCCGCTGTGGACGCTCGGCCACGTGGCCTGGCATGCGGAGTGGTGGTGCCTGCGCGGCGTGCGCCAGCTCGATCGCGGCGGCGTGCCGGTGCCGGTGGCGTCGGAGCCGTCGCTGCTGGACGGCGCCGATGAGTGGTTCGATCCCGACCGCATCGGGCCCGACGAGCGCTGGGAGATCGCGCTGCCCGACGTCGCTGTGGTCAAGCGCTACGCCGCCGAGGTGCTCGACGGCGTGCTGCGCCGGATCGCACTGCTGCCCGACGACGCCGACCTGACCCTGTACCCGTTCCGCCGCGCGCTGCTGCATGAAGACGCGCAGGGCGAGGCCGTGGCCGCGCTGCTGCAGGCGCTTGGCATGGCCCCCGCCGAGGCCGCTGGCGCGGCGCCGGCGGCGGCCGCCGGACATGGCGGCACGCTGCATTTCCCGGGCGGGCGCTTCACGCTCGGCTGGAGCGATGCCGACGGCTTTGCCTGGCCCGACGAACTGCCGCCGCAGCCGACCTACGTGCCCGCGTTCGAAATCGACATGGCGCTGGTCAGCAACGCGCAGTTCCTGGAATTCGTCGAGGACGGCGGCTACGAGCATCCGGCATGGTGGTCGTCGGCGGGACGGCAGTGGCTGATGACGCAGGAACGCTCCGCGCCGCGCTACTGGTCGCGCCACCCGGAATCGCGCGCGTGGATGCTGGAGCGCTTCGGCACGCTGCGCACGCTCAATCCCGACGAGGCGGTGCGCCACGTCACGCTGTACGAGGCGCAGGCGTGGTGCATCTGGGCCGGGCGGCGCCTGCCGGCGGAAGCGGAATGGGAGCTCGCCGCGACCCAGAACCGCGGCCTGCAGTGGGGCGCGCTGCGCGAGTGGACCGCCACGCCGTACGAGCCGTATGCCGGCTTTGTCGCCTCACCTTCCGACGGCGACATGGTGGGGCGCTTCGGCACGCACCAGGCGGTGCGCGGAGTGTCGTTCGCCAGCCCGGCGCGGCTGCGCCATGTGCGTGCGCGCTGGGCGCGGCTGCCCGAGGACGACCTGTCGTTCATCGGCTTCCGCACCTGCGCGCCGTAGCGCGGCCAGAACAAAGATCCAAAAAAACAGGGCACCCCAAGGTGCCCTGTGTTCTTTGCGGCAGGTGCGCTCAGCGCACCATGTGCTTAACGCTCGTAGCGCGAGCGGCTGTTGCGGTTGCCGCCGTTGCCACCGCCGTTGCCGCCGAAGCCGCCGCCAAAGCCGCGGTTGCCGTCGCGGTTGCCGAAGCTGCGGCCTTCGTTGTTGCCACGGTAGCCGCCGCCGTTGCCACGGCTGTCGCCAAAGCCGCGGTTGCCGTCACGGTTGCCGAAGCCGCCGCGGTTGTCGTCGCCGAACGCGCGGCCGCCTTCGCGGCTGCCGAAGCCGCGCGCGCCGTCGCTGGCGCCGCGGTAGCCGCCGCCTTGGCCGCCCTGGCCACGGTAGCCGCCTTCACGGTTGCCGAAGCCGCCACGGTTGTCGTCGCCGAACGGGCGCGCGCCTTCCGTGCGGTTGCCGAAGCCACGGCTGTCGCCGCCGAACTTGCGCTCGCCGAAGCCGGTGCGGTTGTCGCCGCCGAACTTGCGGTCGCCGAAGCTGCGTTCGCCGCCACGGTAGCCGCCGCCATTGCCGCGGAAGTCACCGCGGCCGCCACCCGGCTTGCCGCCGAAGTTCGAGCGCGGCTTGGGCGCGCGGCGCGGCTCCAGGCCCTCGATCACCGAAGCGTCGACGCGATTGTTGGTGAAGCGCTCGATGCGCTTCCACTGGAACATGTCGTTGTGGTTGACCAGGTTGATGGCGATGCCCGAGCGGCCCGCGCGGCCGGTACGGCCGATGCGGTGCACGTAGTCCTCGGCCTGCTTGGGCAGGTCGAAGTTGACCACGTGGGTGATATCGGGCACGTCGATGCCGCGCGCGGCCACGTCGGTGGCCACCAGCACGCGCAGGTTGCCGCGGCGCAGCGCGGTCAGGGTGCGGTTGCGCGCGCCCTGGGTCATGTCGCCGTGCAGCGCGCCGGCCGAGAAGCCGGTGTCGGACAGGCGCTCGGCCAGCGAATCGGCATCGCGCTTGGTCGCGGTGAAGACGATCGCCTGCTTGAGCGACGCGTCGCGCAGCAGGTGGTCCAGCAGGCGCTCCTTGTGCGACATGTCGTCGGTGAAGTGCAGGCGCTGCTCGATATGGCTCTGGTCGGCGCGGGCCGCGGCGATCTCGATGCGCTGCGGGTCCTTCAGCTGGCGCGAGGCCAGCTGGGCGATACGCGCATCCAGCGTGGCCGAGAACATCAGCGTCTGGCGCGAAGCCGGGGTGGCGTTGACGATGGCGTCGATGTCGTCGGCAAAGCCCATGTCGAGCATGCGGTCGGCTTCGTCGAACACCAGCATCTGCAGCGCCGACAGGTCGATGCGGCCGGCATCGATATGGTCGAGCAGGCGGCCCGGCGTCGCCACCAGGATGTCAGGCATCTTGGCCAGCATGGCCAGCTGCTTGGGGTAGGGCATGCCGCCCAGGATGCTGGCGCAGACGATGCGGCGCAGGTTGCGGCCGTACTTGGCGGCGGCCTCGGTCACCTGCAGCGCCAGTTCGCGCGTCGGCGTCAGTACCAGCAGCGCGGGCTGGGCCGGGGCCGGACGCGGGCGCTTGCCCTTCATGCGCTTGGCGGGCTCGGTGGCGCGCTGCGGCGCGGGCATTTCGCTGATGCGCTGGATTGCGGGCAGCATGAACGCGGCGGTCTTGCCCGAGCCGGTCTGGCTCGAGACCAGCAGGTCGCGGCCGGCCAGGAAGGCCGGGATGGCCTGCGCCTGCACCGGCGTGGGCGAGTTGTAGTTCAGCTCGGAGAGCGCGCGCAGGATGGCCGCGTCGAGGCCAAGCGCGGCGAAACCGCTTTCCACGGCCGGGGCTGCCACTGCCGGGCTGGGGTTGAGCAGGGCGTCGAGCTTGTCGAGCGGGCTCTGGGCAGCGTCGGAAGTGATCGAAGCGTCGGTCGCGGAGGCAATAGCTTGCTCCGCACGAAGGTCGTGCTGGGTCATGTCGGAATGGTCAAATAAATGCATGGCACCCCGAAACGCAGAATGGGGTGGGCGCAGTGCAAAGTCTTAAAAAGGCTTCGGCGCCAATCGGTGAGGCCGTTACGACAGACACAGCTGGCAGTACGGCGGCAGGCAGGGTGGTGGCTGGTTACCGCGGGGCGGTCCGGCCATGTCCCTGGCAGGCAAACAGCTCAGTTCAGGCTGTTCAACAGGATCGGAGACGAGGCGACGTCAGGTGAGCGGTGCGTTCTGCTGGGCGGCTGGGGCCATATTGTGATGACTAGGCGTCCGGCAGCGAGGAAACAGAGCTTGGGAGGGCAGCGGATTCGCCGGGCAGGGAGCCGGGCGCTTGGCGGATCTCACAGTTGCGAAACTCACGGCGCGGATTATAGCAGAGTGCCAGAATTTTGTTGCACTGCGAAAACGTAACCGGATATGTCAGGCGGGCGTCACCTGCGCCGCTGCGGCCGGCACGCTGGTTGAAAGCGGAAATGCCCCGCCTATACTTTAGGCGCGAGCACACAGGATGCCCGCACGGGGCGGACGAAAACGTTCCCGCTTGACCTCCTGCAGCGGCACTGCGCCGCTGTTCGCGGCAAGCACTGCGGTCATTGACTCCAGGCGCCAGTCTTCCTGCGACTCTCCGGGTGGTCCGGATGGGCGTCCGCGTCATGGGCGGAATCATGGGAAGCCTGCATGGATACAGAATGACCGAACTGCTGACCGCGTGACCCAGGCGGTCCGGGCCCGTCCGCATCCAAAGCCCGCCAGAGATGGCGGGCTTTTCATTTGTGGCGGCGGGTCGTTTCAGTCCTCGCCATCCTTGCCCGCGGACTTGCGCGGCAGCCGGCCGAGCGGCGCCTCGCGCGGTATTACCTGGCGGTTGCCGGGCAGGCCACCCGGGTAGTCGACGATGCGCGCGGCGCCCTGGCGCCGCAAGCCATGCCACGCGTGGCCGCCGGCGGTGCGCCCGCCACCGAGGATGGTGGTCATGGCCTGCCGGTCGAGATCCATGCTGTCGGGCAAATCCTTGATGACGATCACTGCCATGGCTGTCTCCGGTCAAGCGGGACCACGGCCCTGCGGCCGCGGGACCGCTTCAGTATAGGCGAGGCGGTCCCGCGATCCTGCCGCGGGCCGCCGCGCGCGGCGCTCAGACGGCGGCAAAGTTGCCGGCCCATTGCGACGGGTTGACGTTGACGCGCACCGGGCCTACGCCGGGACCAACAAAGCTGTTGTTGAGCGTGTTGACGTTGATGCTTTGCAGCTGCGCGATGTTCTGGTTGACGTTGACCGTGACATTGGCGAGCGGGCCGACTTCGCCGACACCGCGGCTGAGCCACGAGCTGCCGCCGCGTACGGCGCCCAGCGAGGCACGGTCGAGTTCCTTGCTCAGGGCAAGGTCGCGGACGAGGATGGTTGACATGGTGTGCTCCTTGGAATCGGTGTGAGGTTGGCGGTTGGCGCGGAGATTGCTGCGGTCAGGCAGGCTCTCCGCGCGCTGCGCATCGGGTTTCAGCCGAAGACGTTGTTGGTGGCGTTCTGGTTGGTGTGCACGTCGGACTTGACGTGGTCCAGGAAGGCCGAGCCATTGCCGTTCAGGTTGGTGACGGACTGCATCTGCGCGATGCTCTGCACGGCGTTGATGCTGTTGTCGACCGACGCCTTGATCGGCATGTAGACGGCGGTGAAGGGCAGGTACGACATGCCGCCGCGCACGGCGTGCATGCGCTTGCGGTCGAGGGTGGCGGCGGCGGACAGGTCCTGGATGGTCAGCGTGGTCATGATGGTCTCCGGTATCGTAGTCGGTGTCTGGGTTCGGTGGGCTGGGCGCGAGGCTCAGCCGAAGATGTTGTTGGTGGCGTTCTGGTTGGTGCGCACGTCGGACTTGACGTGGTCCAGGAAGGCCGAGCCGTTGCCGTTCAGGTTGGTGACGGACTGCATCTGCGCGATCTCCTGCACGGCGGTGATGCTCTTGTCGAGCGACAGCTTTACCGGGCTGTAGACGGCGGCGAAGGGCAGGTACGACATGCCGCCGCGCACGGCGTGCATGCGCTTGCTGTCGAGGGTGGCGGCGGAGGACAGGTCCTTGATGGTCAGCGTGGTCATGATGGTCTCCAGTAGAGGAAGGTGTTGCCTTGGGTTTGGGGTTCGAGCATCGGGTTGGTGTCGCGCTCGGGAGGGACAAACGCAGGGACTGTGCCAAGGGCCCGGTTGCGCGCGCTGGGCGGCCGCAAGTGCCTGAAAACAAGGGGTATTCGCAGTCGATGTCGGCTTGGGGGCACGCCCTGCGGGGCACTGCCGGCGGCTCGGTGTGACGGGCCGCGGCCAACACTGGCGGCGCCGCTGTTGGTGCCGGTGCGACAGGGGCGCGCGTGGGCGGCAAGGGCGCATGCAAAGCGCGCCAACGAGCGCTCGCATGCCGCTCTCGCATGGTTTGCGCATGCCTTGGGTGCGCACTAGTATCCAGCGAGGAGAGGGCATGTCCGCACGGTGGGACAGGCCCTGCCAGCAACCATGTCAGGGCATCCCGTGGCCAGTCTTAAAGACCTGATCCGCAAGTTCCAGAACGGTGGTCTCTCCGACGACGAGTTCGTCGCGTCATTCGAAACGGCCCTGGCGCAAGATCCCACCACGCCGAGCCAGGCGGCACGGGTGGTGATCGAGGAAAACACGCGCTTTCCGTTTCCGCCCGCGGTCTATGCCGAAGTGATGCGGCGCATCGAGCGCCGCGGCGCCACCCAGTACGATGGCGCCACCGACGCCACGCGCCTGGCCGGCACCGAGACCGGCTCGATGTATGCGGCCTCGCCCGAACCCGGCACGCTGCCGCAGACGCCGGCCACCAAGGGCGTGGGCGATACGCTCAACGGCCGCTTCGTGCTGGAGGAATGCCTGGGTGTCGGCGGCATGGGCACGGTCTACAAGGCGCTCGACCTGCGCAAGCTCGAAGCGTCGGACCGCAGGCCGTACATCGCCATCAAGGTATTGAACCTGCAATTCAGCGGCCATCCCAAGTCGCTGATGGCGCTGCAGCGCGAGGCGCGCAAGGCGCAGACGCTGGCGCACCGGAATATCGTCACGGTCTATGACTTCGACCGCGACGGGCCGGTGGTCTTCCTCACCATGGAGTATCTGTCGGGCTCTTCGCTCAACCATGTGCTGAAGGCCCCGGGCTTTGCCGGCATGCCGATGGCGCGCGCCATGCCGATCATCCAGGGCATGGGCAATGCGCTGGCGTATGCGCACGAGCGCGGCTTCGTGCACTGCGACTTCAAGCCCGCCAATGTCTTCCTGACCGCAAACGGCGAGGTCAAGGTGATCGACTTCGGCATCGCGCGCGGCTTCCTGCCGCCGGCCGACGAGTCCGACCGCACCGTATTCGATCCCGGCTCGCTGGGCGGCATGACGCCCGCGTACGCCAGCCCCGAGATGTTCGAGCATCGCGAGCCCGATCCCCGCGACGATATCTACGCGCTGGCCTGCGTGACCTACGAACTGCTGAGCGGCAAGCATCCCTACCAGCGGCTCTCGGCCAACCAGGCGCGCGAAGCGGGGCTCAAGCCGGCGCCGCTGCCGCACCTGGGCCGCACCCAATGGAAGACCTTGCGCGAAGCACTTTCGCTTGACCGCGAGACGCGCACGCCGACGGTCGCGCGCTTCCTGCAGGGCATGAGCGTGGCGCCCGCAGGGGCCAGCGGCCCGGCGGCAAGATCGCGGACGATGGTGGCCGGCGGCGTGCTGACCGCGCTGGCCGGCGTGGCGGCAC
>JABFVP010000425.1 GCA_013362725.1 Cupriavidus sp. | reverse complement strand
GCGACCGCGCCGGCCTCGGCGCCGATGGCCGATGGCTCGATCAAGCTGAGCTGGCCGGCGACCGGCCAGATGGTCGGTAAATTCGATGACAAGGGCAATAAAGGCATCGATATTGCGGGCAAGAAGGGTGATTCGGTACTGGCCGCGGATGACGGTCGGGTGATTCACGTAGGCCCCTTGCGCGGCTACGGGAATCTTGTCATCATCAAACACAACGAGACATTTCTTACCGCTTACGGGCACAACGACAAGGTGCTCGTCGCTGAGCAATCCACGGTCCGCAAAGGCCAGAAGATTGCAGAGATGGGCAACAGTGATACCGACCGGGTGAAGCTTCACTTCGAAGTTCGCAAGAACGGAAAACCGGTTGATCCGATGCGGTACCTGCCGCCACAGTGAGGGTTCATGCCACGCCAGAAAACCGTCTCCTCCGGAACCGTCAGCAGGGCTCGCCGTGCCAAGCAGCCGGAAGTGAAGGCTGGTGTGGCGCATCCCGACGAACGCGCCGATGCAGAGGGCTTCGAGCCCGATCTTGCCGCCGAGATGCTTCCCGCGACCGACGAGCCCATCGCCACGTCCGCTTCGGTCGGCCTGCGCGAGGCCGACCTGCTCGGCGACGACAATGATCGCAACGAGCGCCATCTGCGCGACGACGACGAGGACGAGTCGGAAGACGAGGAAGACGATGGCGCGGAAAACGGCACCGAAAGCGCCGCCGCCGAGCATGACGATTTCCGCACGGTGCTGCATACCGAGCTGGCCGCCGACACCGTCCAGCACTACCTGAACCGCATCAGCATCAAGCCGCTGCTGTCGGCGCCGGAAGAACTGCATTTCTCCACGCTGGCCAAGGACGGCGACTTTGCCGCGCGCCAGGTCATGATCGAGCGCAACCTGCGGCTGGTGGTCAGCATCGCCAAGGGCTATCTCAATCGCGGCGTGCCGCTGCTGGACCTGATCGAGGAGGGCAACCTGGGCCTGATGCACGCGATCGAGAAGTTCGATCCGTCGCGCGGCTTCCGCTTCTCGACCTACGCAACGTGGTGGATCCGCCAGAGCATCGAGCGCGCCATCATGAACCAGGCCCGCACGGTCCGCCTGCCGGTGCACGTGATCCGCGAACTCAACCAGGTGCTGCGCGCCAAGCGCCATCTGGAAAAGGGCGGCACCGACGGACGCGACGCCAGCCTGGAAGACATCGCCCACCTGCTGGGCAAGACGCCGGACGAAGTGCAGGACGTCCTGGCACTCAACGAACATACCACCTCGCTCGATACGCCGTTCGATCTCGATCCCGGCTCGAGCCTCCTGGATTTCCTCTCCGACGAGCACAACGCCGCCCCCGACCAGGAGGTGGCGCACCGCGAGCTGGAAGGGCTGATGAAGCTCTGGCTGGCGCGCCTGTCGGAAAAGCATCGCTATGTGGTCGAGCGCCGCTTCGGCCTCAACCATATCGAGCCCGCCACGCTGGAAGAGCTTGCCGAGGAGATGGGCCTGACGCGCGAGCGCGTGCGCCAGATCCAGCAGGAGGCGCTGGTCAAGCTCAAGCGGCATTTCGCTTCGCAAGGTGTCAGGAAGGACGCCGTTCTATGACCCCTGTGCTGGTATTCGACATCGAGACCATTCCCGATGTCGCCGGCCTGCGCCGTTTGCATGACCATCCCGATGCGATGAGCGACGCCGAAGTCGCCGAGCATGCGTTCTCCGCCCGCCGCGAAAAGACCGGCAGCGATTTCCTCCCGCACTACCTGCAGCGTGTCGCCGCGATTTCCTGCGTGCTGCGGCGCACGCACCGCGACGGCTCGGCGGTGTTCCATGTCGGCTCGCTCGGCACGCCGCAGGATGGCGAGGCCACGCTGATCCAGAAGTTCTATGAACTGATCGCGCGCTACAGCCCGCAGCTGGTGTCGTGGAATGGCGGCGGCTTCGACCTGCCGGTGCTGCACTACCGCGGCCTGGTCAACGGCATCACCGCGCCGCGCTACTGGGAGATGGGCGAGGGCCGCGACGAGGACAGCCGCGACTTCAAGTGGAACAACTACATCAGCCGCTACCACATGCGGCACCTGGACCTGATGGACCTGCTGGCGATGTACCAGCCGCGCGCCAGCGCCCCGCTCGATGACCTGGCCAAGCTGTGCGGCTTTCCCGGCAAGATGGGGATGGACGGCAGCAAGGTGTGGCAGGCCTTCCAGGCCGGGCAGCTCGACGAGATCCGCGCCTATTGCGAGACCGACGTCGTCAACACCTACCTGATGTACTGCCGCTTCCAGTTGATGCGCGGCGGGCTGTCGCCGCGCGAGTTCGACCTCGAGATGGAATTCGTCCAGGAATCGCTGGCCGAGCTGCCGGGCGAACAGTGGATGGAATACCTGCAGGCCTTCCGCCTGCAGCGCCTGACGCCCGAAGCCGAAGACCTCGAAGACTGACGACGGCAGCCGCTAGCCTGGCGCAGACCGGCCTAGAGGTCCAGCGACAGCAGGATCGGCTGGTGGTCCGAGGCATCGGTGTCGGCGTTGACCTCGCAGCGCCGGATGCGGGCAATGAGCGGCTCGGTTACCAGCATGAAGTCGCAGGCAAAGGGCGGCTCGGGCCATTGTTCCTTGTCGTGCAGCGCGCAGGTAGGGGCGTGCGGCAAGCCGGGGTGCGCATGCAGCCAGGCGTCGCGCCAGGCCGGCGTGCCGTCGTCGAATGGTTCGAGCATGCGTCGATACGCGACATCGTCGGGTTTGCTGTTGAAGTCGCCGCACAGGATGGCTTCGGCGGGCCGCGGCTCGGGCGTGAACGGGCCCGGCCACTGCTCGCTGCGGCCGGGACGGCGTGCGTGAGCGCAAGCCTCGGCATGCCAGTCGCGCAGGGCTTCGGCCTGGGCGGTGCGCTGGGTCGCCGAATAATATTCCAGGTGGGTACAGATTACGCGCAGCCGCGCGCTGCCGGCCTCCACGGTGGCTTCCAAAGCTACCCGCGGCATCGATGCTACGTCCGGATCCGCGGGCCAAGGCAATGCATGGCGGAACACCTCGCGCACCGGCAGCCGGGTGGCGATCAGGTTGCCGAACTGCTTGAGCGCGCCGTTGCGACCACGCCGCTCGACCGCCGGCGCATAGAGCAGCTGATAGCCGGGCAGCAGCGCCGTCAACTCCGACACCTGGTCGACACCAGGCTCGCCGCGCAGTTCGCCAAAGCCGCGCGTGACCTCCTGCAGGCACAGCACGTCGGCATCGGCCATGGCGCGCAGGGTCTCGACCTGCCGCGCCAGGTCGACGCGCCCGTCGGCGCCGCGGCCCCACTGGATGTTCCACGAAATCAGTTCCATGCCTGCCCTCCGTCGTTGGCCCGGACGTACGCCAACGGAGCCGGGCCGGTCTGGCATACAATCGCGCTTTCGTAAAACAATACGTCAGGTTTTATCTGGTGTCCCAAGCCGTGTCCTCCCCACAAGAAACGCCGGCCGTGCCGGCTGCTGCGGCCGTCGAAGGTGCTGCCCCCGTCGCAAAGAATTCCCGTGGCCGTGGTGCCGCCCAGGGCGGTACGCCCGCGGCCGACCCCGTGGTGACGATCGACAGCCTCGACATGGAGGCGCGCGGCGTCGGCCGGCTGGTCAACGAGGACGGCACGCCCGGAAAGGTCATCTTCGTCGAGGGCGCGCTGCCCGGCGAGACCGTCAGCTATCGCAGCTATCGCCGCAAGCCCAGCTATGAGCAGGCGCACCTGGGTGAAGTGCGGCAGGCCTCGGTGATGCGCGTCGAGCCGGGCTGCCAGCACTTTGGCGTTTGCGGCGGATGCTCGATGCAGCATCTGGATTCGCGCGCGCAGCTGGCCATCAAGCAGCGCGTGCTGGAAGACAACCTGTGGCATTTGTCCAAGGTGAAGCCCGACGTGGTATTCCGCCCGATCGCCGGACCGGACTGGGGCTATCGCTACCGCGCGCGCCTGACGGTGCGCCACGTGGCCAAGAAGGGCGGGGTGCTGGTCGGCTTCCATGAGCGCAAGAGCAGCTACGTCGCCGACATGACGCGCTGCGAGATCCTGCCGCCGCATGTGTCGGCGATGCTGGTGCCGCTGCGCGAACTTGTGATGGGGCTGTCGATCCGCGACCGCATGCCGCAGATCGAGCTGGCCGTCGGCCAGGAGGTGACCGCGCTGGTGCTGCGCATCCTGGAGCCGCTCACCGACGCCGACAAGGACCTGCTGCGCGCCTTCGCCGATGCGCACAAAGTGCAGTTCTGGCTGCAGCCCAAGGGCCCGGATACGGTCTATCCGTTCTACCCGGCCGACGTCGAACTGGCCTACACGCTGCCGGAGTTCGGCATCCGCATGCCGTTCAAGCCGACCGACTTCACCCAGGTGAACCACCAGATCAACCGCGTGCTGATCGGCCGCGCGCTGCGCCTGCTCGATGCCCAGCCGCAGGACCGCCTGCTCGACCTGTTCTGCGGCATCGGCAACTTCACGCTGCCGCTGGCCACGCAGGGCAAGTCGGTGATGGGCATCGAAGGCAGCGAGGCGCTGACCACGCGCGCGCTGGCCAATGCCGAATACAACGGGCTGGCCGTCAAGACCGAGTTCGCGTGCCGCAACCTGTTCGAGGTTACCGCCGACGACATCGCAGCGCTGGGCCGCTTCGACCGCTGGCTGGTCGATCCGCCGCGCGAAGGCGCGCTCGCGGTGAGCAAGGCGCTCGGCGAGCTGGCGCAGCAGGGCAGCGACGTGCTGCCGCGGCGCATCGTCTATGTGTCGTGCAGCCCCGCCACGCTGGCGCGCGACGCCGGCCTGCTGGTGCACGAGGCGGGCTACCGCCTGAGCGGCGCCGGCGTGGTCAACATGTTCCCGCACACCTCGCACGTCGAGTCGATCGCGGTGTTCGATCGCGACTGATCGCGGCGGGCGTCCAAAAGAAAAGCCGGCCAACAGGCCGGCTTTTCTGTTCATGCCGCGGCGTTTGCCCTCATTCGCGGTTGCCGCCGAAGATGCCCAGCAGCGCCAGCAGGTTGGCGAACACGTTGTACACGTCGAGGTAGATCGCCAGCGTGGCAGTGATGTAGTTGGTCTCGCCGCCGTTCACCACGCGCTGCACGTCGAACAGGATGTACGCCGAGAAGATACCGATCGCGATCACCGATACCGTGATCATCAGCGCCGGCAGCTGCAGCCAGATATTGGCGACGCTGGCCAGGATCAGCAGGATCACGCCGACGAACAGGAACTTGCCCAGGCCGGAGAAATCGCGCTTGCTGACGGTGGCGATCGACGCCATCGCGCCGAACACGGCCGCGGTGCCGCCGAAGGCGTACATGATCAGTGCCGGGCCGTTCGAGAACAACAGCGTGACGCTGATCAGCCGCGACAGCATCAGGCCCATGAAGAAAGTAAAGGCGAGCAGCAGGACCACGCCCATGCTGCTGTTCTTGGTCTTCTCGATGGCAAAGAAAAAGCCGAACGCGATCGCGAGGAACAGGATCAGCGACAGGCCGGGGCTGCCCGCCATGAAGCTGAAGCCGGTGGCCACGCCGATCCATGCACCGAGCACGGTGGGGATCATCGAGAGGGCCAGCAGCCAGTAAGTGTTGCGCAAGACCCGGTTGCGAACGACGACGTCAGTGACGGTCGACGCACTGTTGCCGAAACCGTAGGTGTTCAGCTTGTTATCCATGGTGACTCCTGTCTCAAAACGGTGAGGCGCCGGCGTTGCGAGACTTCAAATGCGAAGACTCGCATGGAAGCCGGACGGAACCATCGTCAATGTGGCATCGGGGAAGCCGGATTGCAAGGGCCCGGTAATTCAGCAGTCACTTGGCGCGGGCTCGCATCCGTTCGACGCCGCTCACATTGGATGTTAGCGGTGGCGCTACGTTCCAGGGATGACAAGGTTGTAATGTGCGGTTTTTGCAACTTGCCGGCGGCATGTGCGCGAGGGGCGGGCGGGCCTGTCCGGAGGTCTGCAAGACCCTCGAAACGGTCATAGTCTTCGTGCTAGAATTGCACGTTTAATCCATTTGTAACCCCTTCATTTTTCGGAGTTTTTCATGGCGATCGAACGCACCCTGTCGATTATCAAGCCGGATGCCGTGGCCAAGAACGTGATTGGCCAGATCTACGCCCGTTTCGAGGCCGCCGGCCTGAAGATCGTTGCTGCCAAGATGGTGCACCTGTCGCGCGGCGAAGCCGAGCAGTTCTACGCTGTCCACAAGGAGCGTCCGTTCTTCAAGGACCTGGTCGACTTCATGGTTTCGGGTCCGGTCATGATCCAGGCGCTGGAAGGCGAGAACGCCATTGCCAAGAACCGCGACCTGATGGGCGCCACCGACCCGAAGAAGGCCGAGAAGGGCACCATCCGCGCCGACTTCGCCGACAGCATCGACGCCAACGCCGTGCACGGCTCGGACGCCGCTGAAACGGCTGCCGTGGAAGTGTCGTTCTTCTTCCCGGGCATGAACGTCTACAGCCGCTGATCGGCTGCTGACTGACACCAAGCCGAGTTTGCCGTCATGAACACTCTCGTCAACCTGCTCGACCTCGACGCGGACGCGCTCACCGCCTATTGCGGCGAGCTCGGCGAGAAGCCGTTCCGTGCGCGGCAACTGCAACGCTGGATCCACCACTACGGTGCCAGCCGCTTCGACGCCATGTCGGATCTCGCCAAGTCGCTGCGCGAAAAGCTCGCGACCCGCGCCGAGATCCGCGCGCCTGCCGTCATCACCGACAACCTGTCGGCCGACGGCACGCGCAAGTGGCTGCTCGACGTGGGCGAGGGCAACGCGGTGGAGACGGTGTACTTCCCCGAGGAAACGCGTGGCACGCTGT
The DNA here is from genome assembly GCA_013362725.1 of Cupriavidus sp. Taxonomy (GTDB): domain Bacteria; phylum Pseudomonadota; class Gammaproteobacteria; order Burkholderiales; family Burkholderiaceae; genus Cupriavidus. Next base: position 2,171 of record JABFVP010000425.1, on the reverse strand, counting down.
GCGTTTCCTCGCAGGCGGGATGCGCCGTCAACTGCCGGTTCTGTTCCACCGGCAAGCAGGGCTTTTCGCGCAATCTCAGCACCGGCGAGATCATTGGCCAGCTGTGGATGGCCGAGTTCGCCATGCGCGAGCAACTGGGCCGCGGCCCCAAGGATGACCGCGTCATCTCCAACGTGGTGATGATGGGCATGGGCGAGCCGCTGCTGAACTACGACGCTGTCGTGCCGGCCATGCGGCTGATGCTCGACGACAACGCCTACGGCCTGTCGCGCCGCCGCGTGACGCTGTCCACCTCCGGCGTGGTGCCGATGATGGACCGCTTGTCCAAGGATTTGCCGGTCGCGCTGGCCGTGTCGCTGCATGCGTCCAACGACGCGCTGCGCGACGTGCTGGTGCCGCTGAACAAGAAGTACCCGCTGGCCGAGCTGATGGCGGCATGCCGCCGCTACCTGGAATTCGCGCCGCGCGATTTCATTACTTTCGAATACTGCATGCTGGATGGCGTCAACGACGGCGTCGAGCATGCGCGGGAACTGCTGAAGCTTGTCGCCGACGTGCCGTGCAAGTTCAACCTGATCCCGTTCAACCCCTTCCCCGAATCGGGCCTGAAGCGTTCCAACAACGAGCAGATCCGCCGTTTCGCCCAGGTGCTGATGGACGCGGGCATCGTCACCACCATCCGCAAGACCCGCGGCGACGACATCGACGCCGCCTGCGGCCAGCTGGCCGGGGAAGTGAAGGACCGCACCCGCCTGGCTCAACGCGGCAAGTTCGGCAAGATCACGCCGCTGGTGCCGGTCACTGCCAGCGGCCAGCCGCGGGAGGCGCGCCCTGCATGATCCGTCTGATCGCTGCGGCCCTGCTGGGGCTGCTGATGTTGTCCGGGTGCCAGCTGCCGCATGCGCCGGCGCAGGATCTCCAGACCGCTTCCGACCAGACCGAGGCCCGGCGCCGGGCCGGCATCCGGCTGCAACTGGCCACCAATTACCTCGAGGCCGGCCAGACCGCGGTCGCGCTTGACGAGATCAAGCAGGCCATCGCCATCGATCCGTCGCTGGCCGACGCCTACCATGTGCGGGCGCTGATCTACATGAGCATGAACGAGCGCACGCTCGCCGAGGACAGTTTCCGCACCGCGGCGTCGATGCGCGCCAATGACGGCGATCTGCTCAACAACTACGGCTGGTTCCTGTGCCAGCAGGGGCGCTACGGCGAGGCCGAGCCCATGCTGCAGCGCGCCGTGTCGGCGCCGTCGGCCGGTGGCCCGGTCAAGCCTCTGATCAGCCTCGGCGCGTGCGAACTGCGCCAGGGCCACAGCGCCGAGGCCGAGAAGAACCTGAAGGCCGCGCTCGGCTACGACCGCAACAACCCGGTGGCGAACACCAACCTGGCGCTGGTGTTCTACCGGCGCGGCGATTACGTCCAGGCGCGCCAGTACGTCCAGCGCGTCAACAACAGCCAATTTGTCACGGCGCAATCCCTCTGGCTGGGAGCGCGCATTGCCCACCGTCAGGGCGACGGCCGCACGCAGGATGCGCTGGGAGCGCAGCTGCGCAGCCGCTTCCCCGATTCGCGCGAGGTGGCCGCCTACGAACAAGGAGCATGGGATGAGTGAGCACGACCGCGCCGCAGGCCAGGCCGTACCGACGCAAGCAGTCGGCGGAGGCGCGCATGAAGGAGAACGTGAAGCCGCGGCGCGCGAGATCGGCGCGGCGCTGGCGCGCGAGCGCGAGGCGCAGCGGATGTCCGTCGAGGACGTCAGCGCACGGCTGAAGGTGGCGGCCAGCAAGCTGCGCGCGATCGAGGCGGCCGACCTGAAGGCGCTGCCGGACGTGACCTTCGCCAAGGGCGTGATGCGCGCCTATGCCCGCATGCTCCATGTCGATATCGACCCGCTGCTGGCGCGCTTCCAGCCGCGCGCGGTGGCGCAGGTGGCGGAAATCGCCCGCCAGCGCGAAGGCGGCATCAATGCAGCCTTCGACGACCGCAACCGCTTCCGCTCCGGCGGCAATGGCGGCCGCTGTGTCTGGCTGGCACTGGTGGCGGTGGTAGTGGCCGCTGGCATCTGGTTCGGGCTCGACCATATCCGCGCGTGGATCGACGCGCGCAGCAGCGCCGCCGAAACCGTGGCGGCCGAAGCGCCGGCCGCGGAAAACGCAAGCACCGAAGCC
>JABFVP010000365.1 GCA_013362725.1 Cupriavidus sp. | reverse complement strand
CAGCGCGCGCGGGTCCTGGTCGGTGGCGACCACGCGCTGCACGCCGCGGCGGGCCAGCACCGCGGCCAGCACGCCGGTGCCGGTGCCGATATCGAAGGCCAGCGTCTTGGCCGGCAGCGGCTCGGCCGCGACCAGGTCGATGTACTCGCCGCGCACCGGCGAGAACACGCCGTACCACGGAGGGAGGCGGTCTGCCAGCGCCGGGATCTCGACGCCCTTCCTGCGCCACTCGAACGCGCCGATCATGCCCAGCAGCTCGCGCAGCGAGGCCACGTAGGGCTCGCTGGCCGGGCCGTATACCTGTTCGCACGCTTGCTGCACATCGGGCGCGCGCCGCAGCGGGATCTGGTGGCCGGCCTCGAACGGCAGCAGCAGCATGCCCAGCGTGCGCGCGCGCTGCGACTGCGCCAGCCGGTGCAGGTGGAAGGCCTCGGTGGGCGACGCGGCCTGGCCCTTGTCCCGGACCTTGTGTCCGGGGCGGCTGGCCTTCTTGGGCTTGCGCTCGGTGCGGCGCGCCAGCGCATTCAGCAACTGGCGCGCGTTCTGGAAATCGCCGCGCCACAGCAGCGCGGTGCCTTCGCAGGCAAGGCGGTAGGCGGTATCGGCGCTGGTGGTGTCGTCGGCGACGACCACGCGCCGCGGCGGCGGCAGGCCGGCCTCGGAGCGCCAGGCGGCGCTGTGCTCGACGCCGTTTTCGGTCCAGTGGATGCGGGGCAGGTCGCTCACAGGACCTCCGGACGGCAGGTTGGGATAGGCAGAGCAGGCATCGTGGTTTGACTTCTTATATAGAGCGGGGCGGCAGCGGTGGCCGCCTCAGAGTTCGTAGGCTTCGTGTTCGCCGGACATGGCCTGCTCGACCAGCTTGCGGTTGAGCGTCGGCGAGAACAGTTCGATGAAGGTGTAGACAAAGCTGCGCAGGTAGGCCCCCTGCTTGACCGCCAGGTGGGTCACGTTGCTGCCGAACAGGTGCCCGGCGGCAATCCCGCGCAGGTTGCGGTCGCGCTCCGCATCATAGGCGACGCCGGCGACGATGCCCACGCCCAGCCCGATTTCCACGTAGGTCTTGATCACGTCCGCGTCGATGGCCTCGAGCACGATGTCCGGCGCCAGGTGGCGCAGCGCGAAGGCCTTGTCGATCTTGGTGCGCCCGGCGAAGTTGGCATCGTAGGTGATCAGCGGGTAGCCCATCAGGTCTTCCAGCGCCAGGTGCTTCTTGTCCAGCAGCGGGTGCTCGGGCGGCGTAATCACCATATGGGTCCACTGGTAGCCCGGCAGCGACACCAGGTTCTTGTCGCTCGAGATGCCTTCGGTGGCGATACCGATGTCGGCCTGGTCGTGCAGCAGCATGTCGGCGATCTGGGCCGGGTTGCCCTGCTGGATCGACAACCTCACCTTTGGATAGCGCTTGGTGAACTCGCTGATCACGCGCGGCAGCGCATAGCGCGCCTGGGTGTGCGTGGTGGCGATGGTGAAGTTGCCCTGGTCCTGTGCCGCATAGTCCATGCCGACGCGCTTCAGGCTTTCCACCTCCTGCAGGATCTTCTCGACCGAGCTCAGGATGCGGCGGCCGGGCTCGGTCAGGCTGCGGATGCGCTTGCCGTGGCGCGTGAAGATATCCACACCCAACTCTTCTTCGAGCTCGATGATGGCCTTCGATACGCCGGGTTGTGATGTATAGAGCGCTTTAGCGGCCTCGGTCAGGTTGTAGTTCTGCCGGACGGCTTCCCGCACAAAGCGGAACTGGTGCAAGTTCATATATCCGTGGTCGTATAAACAAACAACTTCTTATTAGTTTGAGGTATGAGGCCAGTTTATTACGATTCTCGAACTTTGTTAATGAACGGCCTGCCCTCGGTGCGCCTTCCCGCCGCGGCCAGTTCCACGGCGAGATCCGCGGGCCACGCCACACCGAGTCCCCCATGTCCCTGGCCTATACCGTTTCTGGTCTGTTCGTAGGCGTCCTCGTCGGCCTGACCGGCGTGGGAGGGGGCTCGCTGATGACGCCGCTGCTGACGCTGCTGTTCGGCTTCTCGCCCGCCACCGCGGTCGGCACCGACCTGGCCTTCGCGTCCATCACCAAGGGTTTCGGCACCATCGCGCATCGCGCCCACGGCCACGTGCAGTGGCAGGTAGTGCGGCGCCTGTGCCTCGGCAGCCTGCCGGCCGCCGTCGCCGCCATCCTGGTGCTGAAGAGCGCCGGCGAACTCGACGGCCGGTGGCTGCATGCGATCCGCGTGACCATCGGCGTGTCGGTGCTGCTGACGGTGCTGTCGCTGCTGTTCCGCCGCCAGATGCTGGCCTGGCTGGAACGCAACCCGCGCTTCCAGCTGCATGGCCGCAGGCAGATGGTTGCCACCGTCATCGTCGGCGCGGTGATCGGCGTGCTGGTGACGGTCTCGTCGATCGGTGCCGGCGCGGTCGGCGCCACGCTGATCCTGCTGCTGTATCCCCACATGAAGCCGGCCGAAGTGGCCGGCACCGACATTGCCTACGCCGTCCCGCTGACGGCGCTGGCCGGGCTGGGCCACGTCTGGCTTGGCACGGTCGACTGGAATTTGCTGCTGGCGCTGCTGGTGGGTTCGATCCCCGGCATCTGGCTGGGCGCGCAACTGTCGCGGGCGCTGCCCGAGCGGCTGGTGCGCGCCGCCCTGGCGGCCACGCTGACACTCGTCGCCATCAAGCTCGTTTCCTAGGAGGCTGTTAAAAATGATCCTGACGTCGTTGCGCGGCCTTGTCGTACTGCTTGTACTGCCTGCGGCCGCGCGCCTAGTCAGAACCGCTTCGCTTCATTTTGAAACAGCCTCCCAAAACATTTAACGAATACTGAACGGACCCCGCCATGTATCAGTACGACCAATATGACCAGCGTATCGTCGCCGAGCGCGTCGCCCAGTTCCGTGACCAGGTGCGCCGCCGCCTGTCGGACGAGCTGACCGAGGAAGAATTCCTGCCGCTGCGGCTGCAGAACGGCCTGTACATGCAGCGCCACGCCTACATGCTGCGCGTGGCGATTCCGTACGGCCTGCTGTCGTCGAAGCAGCTGCGCAAGCTGGCCCATATCGCGCGCGAGTACGACCGCGGCTATGGCCACTTCTCGACCCGCCAGAACATCCAGTACAACTGGATGGAGCTGGAGCGCGTGCCCGACGTGCTGGCCGAACTCGCCAGCGTCGAGATGCACGCGATCCAGACCTCGGGCAACTGCGTGCGCAACATCACCACCGACCACTTCGCCGGCGTGGCGCCGGACGAGTCGGTCGACCCGCGCGTGCTGGCCGAGCTGCTGCGCCAGTGGAGCACGTTCCAGCCGGAATTCGCCTTCCTGCCGCGCAAGTTCAAGATCGCGATCTCGGCGTCGGCCGACGACCGCGCCGTGGTGCAGATGCATGACATCGGCATCTACGCCTACAAGAACGCTGCAGGCGAAACGCGCCTGCGCATCCTGGCCGGCGGCGGCCTGGGCCGCACGCCGATCCTGGGCACCATCATCAAGGACGATCTGCCGTGGCAGCACATGCTGTCCTACGTCGAGTCGGCCATCCGCGTGTACAACCGCTATGGCCGCCGCGACAACAAGTACAAGGCCCGCATCAAGATCCTGGTGAAGGCGATCGGCGCCGACAAGTTCGCCCAGGAAGTCGAGGAAGAATGGCAGCACAGCAAGGACGGCCCGGCCACGCTGACGCAGGCCGAATTCGACCGCGTGGCGCAGTACTTCACGCCGCCGGCGTATGAAAAGCTGGCCGATACCGATGCCTCGTACGAAAAGCACCTGCTCGAGGACAAGGCCTTCGCGCGCTGGGTCAGCCGCAGCGTGCACGGCCACAAGGTGCCGGGCTACGCCGCGGTGACGCTGTCGACCAAGCCGGGCCTGGTGTCGCCCCCGGGCGATGCCACCGACGTGCAGATGGAAGCCGTGGCCGACCTGGCCGACCAGTTCGGCTTCGGCGAGCTGCGCGTGGCGCACGAGCAGAACCTGGTGCTGCCCGACGTGAAGAAGCAGGACCTGTACGCGCTGTGGCAGCTGGCGAAGAAGGCCGGCCTGGCGACGCCCAACATCGGCCTGCTGACCGACATCATCGCCTGCCCCGGTGGCGACTTCTGCTCGCTGGCCAACGCCAAGTCGATCCCGATCGCGCAGGCGATCCAGGACCGCTTCGACGACCTCGACTACGTCCACGACCTGGGCGAGATCTCGCTGAACATCTCAGGCTGCATCAACGCCTGCGGCCACCACCACGTCGGCAATATCGGCGTGCTGGGCGTCGACAAGGACGGTTCGGAGTGGTACCAGGTCACGCTGGGCGGCGCGCAGGGCAACCAGACCGCGCTGGGCAAGGTGATCGGCCCGTCGTTCAGCGCCGAGGAAATGCCCGACGTGGTGAGCCGCATCATCGACACCTTCGTCGCCAACCGCATCGAGGACGAACGCTTTATCGAAACCCTGTCCCGCATCGGCATCGCCCCGTTCAAGGAGCGCGTCTACGCAGACAAGCAGCCGCGCGAGCGCGCCGAAGCCTGAGGACCGGAGAGACTGAACATGGCAAAGATCATTCAACTGCAACGCCAGGATGCAACGGGCAGTGCGAACGTCACCCCGGTGATCGTCGAAGACAACTGGACCGTGCTGCGCGCGACCGAAGAGCAACCGCTGACCGAAGCGCGCATCGCTGCCGCCGCGCAAGGCCAGGACGCCGTGCTGTTCCCGCTGTCGGTGTGGAAGGCCAATGAAGCGCTGCTGGCCGGCCGTGACGCGGCCCGCACCGGCGTGTGGCTGGCCCCCGAAGACGAGCCGGGCGACGCCGCCGCGTACTTCGACCGCGTCTCGCTGGTCGCGGTGGACTTCCCGGTGTTCCGCGACGGCCGCGGCTTCTCCACGGCTTACCTGCTGCGCACCCGCTACCAGTGGCAAGGCCAGCTGCGCGCCATCGGCGACGTGCTGCGCGACCAGCTCAACTTCATGAAGCGCTGCGGCTTCGATGCCTTCGCGGTGCGTGCGGACAAGAGCATCGACGACGCGATCAAGGGCTTTACCGAGTTCACCGTGACCTACCAGGCTTCGGTCGACGAGCCGCTGCCGCTGTTCCGCCGCGCACGCGCCGAGGTCGGCGCGCAGCGGAGGGAAACGGCATGAGCGCCGTGCTGAGCGATATCCCCGTGGTTGAGGCCGGCGCGGTGTCCGCGCTGCGGCCGCCAGCGCTGTGGGCCGCGCCCGAGTACACCGGCAGCATCGAAGCGCTGGAACAGAAGGAACGCGAGCTGGCCGGGCGCCTGGCCGGCATCGCCGGCCGCTTCTTCCGCGCCCGCTTTGCCTCGAGCCTGGCGGCCGAGGACATGGTGCTGACCGACGCGATCCTGCGCGGCGGCGAGGCCGTGCGCGCCGGCATCCGCGTGTTCACGCTGCAGACCGGGCGCCTGCACGCCGAAACGCTGGCGGTGCTGGACAAGGTGCAGGCGCACTACGGCTACAGCATCGAGCAGTTCACGCCGGATGCCGAGGCCGTCGAGAACTACCTGAAGAAGAATGGCCTGAACGGCTTCTACGACAGCATCGACCTGCGCAAGGCGTGCTGCGGCATCCGCAAGGTAGAGCCGCTCAACCGCGCGCTGTCGCACGCCGACGCCTGGCTGACCGGTCAGCGCCGCGAGCAGGCCGTGACCCGCGCCGAGCTGCCGTTCGAAGAACTGGACGAAGCCCGCGGCATCCCCAAGTTCAACCCGCTGGCGGACTGGAGCGAGGCCGAGGTCTGGGCCTACCTGAAGCGCCACGACGTGCCCATCAACGACCTGCACGCCAAGGGCTACCCGAGCATCGGCTGCGAGCCATGTACGCGTGCCGTGCGCGCGGGCGAGGATGTCCGTGCGGGACGTTGGTGGTGGGAGAGCAAGGACTCTAAAGAGTGCGGGCTCCACGAACAGAACATCAAGCATTGAGGCCGGAATAAAATGGGCATCATGAACGACATCGCAGAAGCCACCTCGGGCGTGGCGCACCTGTTGCAGGTACAGAACGACCATCTCGACCGCCTCGAGGCGGAATCGATCTACATCATCCGCGAGGTGGTGGCCGAGTGCCGCAACCCGGCGCTGCTGTTCTCCGGCGGCAAGGATTCGATCGTGATGCTGCATCTGGCGCTGAAGGCGTTCCGCCTGGGCGAGCGCAAGATCGAGCTGCCGTTCCCGCTGGTGCATATCGACACCGGCCACAACTACCCGGAAGTGATCGCGTTCCGCGACCAGCGCGTGGCTGAGCTCGGTGCGCGCCTGGTGGTCGGCCATGTCGAGGACTCGATCAAGCGCGGCACCGTGCGCCTGCGCAAGGACACCGATTCGCGCAACGCGGCACAGGCCGTGACGCTGCTCGAAACCATTGGCGAGCACCAGTTCGACGCGCTGATGGGCGGCGCCCGCCGCGACGAAGAGAAGGCACGCGCCAAGGAACGCATCTTCTCGTTCCGCGACGAGTTCGGCCAGTGGGACCCGAAGGCCCAGCGCCCCGAGCTGTGGAGCCTGTACAACGCCCGCATGGCGCCGGGCGAGCAGATGCGCGTGTTCCCGATCTCGAACTGGACCGAGCTGGACGTGTGGCAGTACATCGCCCGCGAAAACCTGGCGCTGCCGCCGATCTACTACGCGCACCAGCGCGAAGTGGTGCGCAAGAACGGCCTGCTGGTGCCGGTCACGCCGATCACGCCCAAGCAGGACGGCGACGTCAGCGAAGTGCTGTCGGTGCGCTTCCGCACCGTCGGCGATATCAGCTGCACCTGCCCGGTGGCCAGCGTTGCCGATTCGCCCGAAGCGATCATCGCCGAGACCGCGGTGACCGAGATCACCGAGCGCGGCGCCACCCGCATGGACGACCAGACCAGCGAAGCCTCGATGGAGCGCCGCAAGAAGGAAGGCTACTTCTAAGCCGCACGCAGCAAAGGATCCAGACATGACTCACCAAGCAACCCACCAAGGCCTGCTGCGCTTCATCACCGCGGGCTCGGTCGACGACGGCAAGAGCACGCTGATCGGCCGCCTGCTGTACGACAGCAAGGCCGTGCTGTCCGACCAGCTGACCGCGCTGGCCAATGCCAAGAACAAGCGCACCGCCGGCGAGCAGATCGACTTCTCGCTGCTGACCGATGGCCTGGAAGCCGAGCGCGAGCAGGGCATCACCATCGACGTGGCCTACCGCTACTTCTCGACCGCGCGCCGCAAGTTCATCATCGCCGATACGCCCGGCCACGAGCAGTACACCCGCAACATGGTCACCGGCGCCTCGACCGCCGATGCGGCCATCGTACTGGTCGATGCCACGCGCGTGACCGTCACCGACGGCCGCGCCGAGCTGCTGGCGCAGACCAAGCGCCATTCGGCGATCCTGAAGCTGCTGGAAATCCGGCACGTGATCGTCGCCGTCAACAAGATGGACCTGGTCGACTACAGCGAGCAGACCTTCAACGAGATCCGCGCCGCCTACGCCGAACTGGCCGCGCAACTGGGCCTGACGGACGTGCGCTACGTGCCGGTCTCCGCGCTGCGCGGCGATAACATCGTGCACGAGAGCGACGCCATGCCCTGGTACCAAGGCGAGCCGCTGCTGCCGCTGCTGGAAGAGCTGCCGGTGGAAGAAGCCGCGCCCGAGGACGACGCCGCGCTGCGCTTCCCGGTGCAGCTGGTGATCCGCCAGGACGGTTCGCAGTCTGACGACTTCCGCGGGTATGCCGGCCGCGTCGAGGCCGGCACCGTGCGCGTCGGCCAGAAGCTGCGCGTGCTGCCGGCCAACCGCGAAGCCGTGGTCGCCGAAGTGCTGACGCCCAACGGCGCCGCTGAATCGGCCAACGTCGGCGACACCGTCACCGTGCGCCTGGCCGAGGACGTCGATGTATCACGCGGTGACATGTTCGTTGCCGCCGACGCCGGCACGGCTTCCGCGAAGAAGCTGCAGGCCGACCTGTGCTGGTTCGACGACGAGTCGCTGAACCCGGCGCGCAAGTACGTGCTCAAGCACACCACGGCGAGCGTGTTCGCGCGCGTGTCGGCGGTGGACCGGGTGCTGGACGTGCATACGCTGTCGCACGAGACCGGCCGCCACGAGATCCGCCTGAACGATATCGGCTCGGTGCAGATCTCGCTGCAGAAGCCGATCGTGTGCGACGCCTACGGCGATAATCCGGCCACCGGGGCGTTCGTGCTGATCGACGAGGCGACCAACCACACCGTGGCCGCAGGCATGATCCGTGCGTTCTCCTGATTGGTAACGAACAGGATCGCGCGGACAAGGGGCAGCAGATGGACAAGCAGGCACGGAAGACTTTCGGCAAGGTGTACCTGATCGGGGCAGGCCCCGGTGCGGCAGACCTCATTACGGTGCGTGGTGCACGGCTTTTGGGCGAGGCCCAGGTGGTGCTGCACGACGCGCTGGTGTCGCCGGAGATGCTGGCCTGGTGTCCGCAGGCCGAGCTGGTCGAAGTCGGCAAGCGCTGCGGCCAGCGCTCGACCGCGCAGTTGTTCATCAACCGCCAGATCGTCGACCTCGCCGGCAAGTACCAGCGCGTGGTGCGGCTGAAGGGCGGCGACCCGATGCTGTTCGGCCGCGCCGACGAAGAACTGCAGGCGCTGGAAGCGGCCGGCATCGAGTACGAGGTGGTGCCCGGTATCACCGCCGCGCTGGCGGCCGCTTCGGCCATCGGCAAGCCGCTGACCAAGCGCGGGGTGTCGCGCAGCGTGGCCTTTGCCACGCAGGCCAAGGCCGCTGACGGCGAGGGCTCCGCCGATATCGAAGCCGCGGTCAAGGCCGACACACTGGTCTACTACATGGGCCGCGACCAGGCCGCATCGATCGCCGCGCAGCTGATCGCGCACGGCAAGCCCGCGTCGACGCCGGCATGGGTGGTGGAAGCCGCCACCACGCCGCAGCAGCGCAGCCGCGAGTTCACGCTCGGCCAGATGGCGGCCGGTGAAGCGGCGGCCTGGATCGATCCGGTGCAGC
>JABFVP010000051.1 GCA_013362725.1 Cupriavidus sp. | reverse complement strand
TTCCGCCCGACGGCTTCCCGGCGGCGCTGTCGCGCAAGGTGCTGCGCGGCGAGCCGCCGGCGCCGTACCGGCCCGGCGACCAGATCACGCCGGTCGATCTCGACGCGGCCCGCGCTGCCGGCGCGGCGGCGTGCGAGCAGCCGCTCGACGACCGCCAGCTGGCGTCATACCTGATGTATCCCAAGCAGGCCGCCGAGTACCACGCGCATGTGCGCCAGTACAGCGATACCTCGGTGTTGCCCACGCCGGCCTACCTGTACGGCCTGCAGGCGCAGGAAGAGGCGGCGATCGACATCGTGCCCGGCAAGACCCTGCTGGTGTCGCTGCAGGGCTCCCATCCCTATGCCGACGAAGGCAAGATCAAGGTCCAGTTCGAACTGAACGGGCAGTCGCGCACCACGCTGGTCGAACAGCGCAGCACCGCGCAGGCCGCGACCGCGCGCCAGGGTCGGGCGGTGGCCGAGCCGGACAACCCGCTGCATGTCGCCGCGCCGATGCCAGGCTCGATCGTGACGGTGGCGGTGCAGCCGGGCCAGCGCGTGGCCGCGGGCACCACGCTGCTGGCGCTGGAGGCGATGAAGATGGAGACCCATATCGCCGCGGACCGGGACTGCGAGATCGCGGCGGTGCATGTGAAGGCGGGCGATCGGGTGGCGGCGAAGGACCTGCTGGTGGAACTGAAGGACTGACAGCGGCGGGGTGATGCGCTGGCCGCGCGGCGGCTGGCGGCATCGTTCCAGCCGCAGGACGCTGCATCGCAATCCCGCCGCCTACCGCGTACTAGCCGCGGCACCTATCATCGCTTCATGGATCATTGCCGGCCCCGCATGGCCGGAATTCTCGGAGATCGACATGAAGCGCATTCTGGGTGTCTACAGCGCACCGCGTCCGCATTGGGTGGGGGATGGTTTCCCGGTGCGCTCGATGTTCTCGTACACCAGCCACGGCAAGCAACTGAGCCCGTTTCTGCTTTTGGATTACGCCGGCCCCGCCGACTTCACGCCGGCGCAGCGTCCGCGCGGGGTGGGCCAGCATCCGCACCGGGGCTTCGAGACCGTGACCATCGTCTACAAGGGCGAGGTCGCACATCGCGACTCTACCGGGCAGGGCGGGGTCATCGGTCCGGGCGACGTGCAATGGATGACGGCGGGCGCCGGCATCCTGCATGAAGAGTTCCACTCGCCCGCGTTTGCGCAAAGCGGCGGCGCGCTGGAGATGGTGCAGCTGTGGGTCAACCTGCCGGCGCGCGACAAGATGGCCACGCCGGGCTACCAGGCCATCGTCGACCGCGATATCCCGGCGGTGCCGATGCCCGGCGGCGCCGGCACGGTACGCGTGATCGCCGGCGAATACGGAGGCAAGCGCGGCCCGGCACGCACCTTTACGCCGATGCATGTGTGGGACATGCGCCTGAACCAGGGGGCCGGCACGCGCGTGGCGCTGCCCGAGGGCTGGCATACCGCCCTGGTGGTGCTGCGCGGCAAGGTCACGGTCAACGCCGAGGCCACCGTGCGCGATGCCGAGATGGTGGTGCTGGATGGCGCCGGCGATGCGGTCAGCATCGAGGCCGGCACCGATGCGGTGGTGCTGCTGCTCAGCGGCGAGCCGATCGACGAGCCCATCGTCGGCCACGGCCCGTTCGTGATGAACACCGAGGCGGAGATTGCCGAGGCATTCCGCGACTTCAGCAGCGGCCGCTTCGGCAGCATGGCGGCGGGCCGGCCGTAGGCAATCATCAGCAAGCAGACCGCGGCACGTAGCGGGCGCAACGCCCGCTACGTGCCGCGCCGCCTCAGGCGAGCGTGAAGGTCGGTACCGGCGCGCCGCCGTCGCTGGGCGAGAACCTGACCTGCACCTTCTGGCCGATCCGCACCGTGTCGAGGTCGCAGTCGACGATATGGGTCATCATGGTCACGCCTTCTTCCAGCTTGACGTAGGCGATGCAGTACGGGTTGGGGCCGGCGCGGCGCGTCACGCTGTAGCTGTAAATGGTGCCGCGCCCGCTGGCCTGCTGCCACGAGGTGGTGCCCATGCAGAACGGGCACAGCACGCGCGGATACCAGTGCGGCTTGCCGCAGTCGTCGCAGACCTTGACCAGCAGCTGGCCCTCGCGCGCGGCCTGCCAGAACGGCAGGTTGTCAGGCTGTTCGTCGGGCGCCTTGTAGACGGCGGGGATGTGGGGGGTGGTCATGTCAGTGCTCCCGCGCTTTATTCACGTTCAAGGATCAGGGTGGCGCTGCCGTGGCGCGAGCCCAGGTAGCCGCCGGTGCCCTGCGCCAGCGCGAGGTCGCAATTGGCGACCTGCACCGCGGGGTGGGCCTCGCCGCGCAGCTGGCGCACGGCTTCGATGACCTTGGTGATGCCGCCGCGGTTGGCCGGATGGTTGTTGCACAGGCCGCCGCCATCGGTATTGAACGGCAGCTTGCCGACGCCCGAAATCAGGTTGCCGTCGGCGACGAACCTGCCGCCTTCGCCCTTGTTGCAGAAGCCCAGGTCTTCCAGCTGCATCAGCACGGTGATGGTGAAGCTGTCGTAGATCGACGCGTACTTGATGTCGGCCGGGGTCACGCCCGCTTCGGCAAATGCGGTCGCGCCCGAGAAGCGCGCGCCGGACCAGGTCAGGTCGACTTCGCCGCCGAGCTGGCCCTTGATGTATTCGCCGGCACCGCGGATCTTCACCTTGGGCCGCTGCAGTTTGGCGGCGATCTCCGGACGCGCCACCACCAGCGCGCCGCCGCCGTCCGAGACCACGCAGCAGTCCAGCTTGTGCAGCGGATCCGAGATCATCGGCGAGTTCAGCACGTCTTCGACCGTGACCACGTCGCGCAGCATGGCGTGCGGGTTGTGCTGGGCGTGGTGCGACGCCGCCACCTTGACCCAGGCCAGCTGCTCGGCGGTGGTGCCGTACTCGTGCATATGGCGCATCGCCGCCATCGCGTACAGGTTGACCGTGACCGGGCTGAACGGGCTTTCGAACGGCAGGTCGGGCAGGTTGGCGCCCCAGTTGCGCGCCTGCGTGCCGGTGGAGCCTTCCGAGCGCGGGCGGCCCGCCAGCGTGATCAGCGCGACGTTGCACTTGCCGGCGGCGATCGCCTGCGCGGCGTGCGAGACATGGACCAGATAGGCCGAACCGCCGGTGTCGGTGGAATCGACATGGCGCACCTTCAGGCCGAGGTAGTCGACCATGTTGACCGCGCCCAGCCCGGGCGCGTCGCCGGCGCAGAAGTAGCCGTCGACGTCGGCCAGGGTCAGGCCGGCGTCCTGCAGCGCACCCTTGGCGCTCTCGGCGTGCAGTTGTGCCACGGTCTTGTCGGGTGCCTTGCGGGTCGGGTGCTCGTAGGCCCCGACGATGTAGGCCTTGCCGTTGATGCTCATCTGTTCTCCTTCGGTGCGTCAGGTGGTGCCAGCGCGAGGGCGGGGGGCGATGCTGGCACGGCGATCCGGAGAGTATTGCGTAGCTTGCCCGCTGCGTTGTATTCGGAAGTGCCGAAGGGTGTATTCGGTCCAGGCGGGGACGCTGCGATCCAGGCCAGGCGTGAGGCACTTGCCGCGCGAACGATTGCGGCGACCGCTACAATCGGCGCTGGAAATTTCTGAATCTAGGCGAAAAGGATCGATGACCTACATCGTTGAAGCGGTGGACGAGGCCCTGGGCCTGCTGATGCTGGTGGCCGAGCACCCATCGCTGGGCGTGACCGAGCTGGCACGGCGCGCCGGACTGACCAAGGCGCGCGCGTTCCGGCTGCTGACCACGCTCGAGCACCGCGGCCTGATCGCGCGCGAGTCGACGGCGGCGGTCTACAAGCTCAGCTACAACGCGCTGCTGGTGGGCAATGCCGCGCGCGAACAATTCGACCTGGTCAAGCTGGTGGGTCCGCGGCTGGCGGCGATCGGCGCGGCCTGCGGCGAGAACGTGATCGTGCGCGTGCGCGACGGGCTCGAGTCGGTCTGCGTGGCGCGGCACGAGTCGACGCAGTCGGTGCGGGTCCATACCGAGATCGGCAACCGGCGGCCGCTGCATGTGGGGGCTTCCGGCAAGCTGCTGCTGGCCTTCGCCGCACCCGTGGTGCTGGAGGCAGTGCTGGCGCAACAGCTGGAACGCTTCACCGCCAAGACCATCATCGAGCCGCAGGCGCTGCGCGAGGAACTGGCGGCGATCCGTGCCGCCGGCTATGCGGTCTCGGTCGGCGAGCGCGATGCCGACGCCGTCTCTGCCGCGGCGCCGCTGCGCGACCACAGCGGCGCGGCGGTGGCGTCGCTGAGCATCGCCAGCCCGGCCAGCCGCACCACGCAGCAGGCGCTGGACCAGCATGTGGCGATGGTGGTGGCGGAGGCCGCCAACCTGTCGCGGGCACTCGGCTACACGGGCGGCTGAGCCCGATACCGCGCGGCCATGTCCCGCGCACTTCCCGTCCCACACGGCGCTTCGGCGCCGTTTTTTTTTGCCTGGCGCGCCGTGTTGGGGGTAAACCCTGCTTATCGGGAACGGCCTCGATGTCTTATTCTTCGATACGCGGTATCACTGAATGAAACAATGTATCGAGAAGCGAACCACCCCACCATGCCCAGACCCGCCGTCAACCTGGCGTCGCGCCTTGCCGCCGCCGTCCTGGCCAGCGCGGCGCTGCTTGCCGGCGCCAACACCGCCCGCGCAGCCGACCTGCGCATCGGCTACAAGGCCGAGATCAGCGCCGCCGATCCCCATGTGCTCGACGCCGCCGGACGCAACCTGTGGGGCCATGTCTACGAAACCCTGGTCGGCCTGGACAATGCGCTGCGCCCGGTGCCGCTGCTGGCCACAGCCTGGCACCAGCTGGACGATCGCACCTGGGAGTTCCAGCTACGTGCCGGCGTGCGCTTCAGCAATGGCGAGCCGTTTACCGCCGAGGATGCGCGCTACTCGATCGAGCGCGCGCTGAAGCTGCCGGGCGCGCGCACCTTCCGCACCTACCTGAAATCGGTGGCGGCGGTCGAGGTCACCGGGCCGCTGACGTTGCGCGTGCGCACGCGCTCGCCCAACCCAGTGCTGCCGCAGAACGTGGGCATGGTGGCGATGCTGCCGCGCTCGCTGGGCGCGGGCGTGCGCGAGGCCGATTTCGCCCATGGCAGCGCCGCCATCGGCACCGGTCCGTACCGGCTGGTGGCGTGGGAGCATGGCCAGCAGCTGACGCTGTCGCGCAATCCGGGCTACTGGGGCGGGCCGCAGCCGTGGCAGCGGGTGGTGTTCCAGTTCATCCCGAAGGAGCCGGCGCGCGCCTCGGCGCTGCTGTCGGGGCTGGTCGACGTGATCGATGCCTCGTCGGCCAGCATTGCCGAGGCCTTTGCGCGCACCAACGGCCGCATCCGCATCGTCTCCGCCACCTCGTACATGCTGAACTACCTGCAGCTGGACCAGGCCCGCGCGGTCTCGCCCTATGTGCAGGACCACGCGGGCCAGCCGCTGGCGGCCAACCCGTTGCGCGACGTGCGGGTGCGGCAGGCAATCAGCCTGTCGATCGACCGCGACCTGATCGCCGCGCGCGTGACCAAGGGCGATTCCGTGCCGGCCGGACAGATGGTGCCGCAGGGCTTCTTCGGCTTCGCCCCGGCGGTGCCGGCGCCGCGCGCTGACCTGGAGCAGGCGCGCCGGCTGCTGGCGCAGGCCGGCTATCCGCAGGGCTTCCGCCTGACGCTGCATTGCCCCAACGACCGCTATCTGAACGATGCCAAGACCTGCGAGGCGGTCGGGCAGATGCTGACGCGCGCCGGCATCCGCACCGAGGTGCGCACGCTGCCGTATTCGGTCTATATCACCCGCGCCACCTCGGGCGGCGCCGGCGGCAAGCCGGAGTTCAGCGCCTTCCTGCTCGGCATCGGCGCGGTCAGCGGCGATTCGCTGGAGCCGCTGGTGGCGGTGGCGCATGCGCAGGACAAGGCCGCCGGCCTGGGCGCCAACAACCGCAGCGGCTATGCCAACGCGGCCGTCGACGCGCTGATCGGGCAGGCCATGCGCACCATGGCGCCGGCCGCGCGCGAGCTGGCGCAGCAGGGCGCGGCGGAACGGCTGGCGGCCGACGCCGGCATCGTTCCGCTGCATCACCTGCGCGCCGCCTGGGCCTATCGCGACGGCCTCGTGGTGCAGCCGCGCAGCGACGGCTTCACCTATGCCGGCAACATCCGCCCGGCACCGCCGGCCGCGCCGCAACGCTGACCGCGCCATCCCGCATCCCCACCGGCTTGCTACCATGCTTGAAACCCTACTCAAACGGCTGCTGCAGAGCATCGCGGTGCTCTGGATCATGTCGGTGCTGACGTTCGGCGCGGTCAACCTGATCGGCGACCCGGTCCACCTGCTGGTCAGCCCCACCGCCACCGAGCAGGAGATCACCGAGGCACGCCATGCGCTCGGCCTGGACCTGCCCGTGCCGCAGCAGTACCTGCGCTTTCTCGAGGGCGCGCTGCACGGCGACCTCGGCGACTCCTTCGTCTACAACCGGCCCGCGATCGAGCTGATCGTCAGCCGCGTGCCGGCCACCCTGGAACTGGCGGTGACGGCGCTGCTGCTGTCGCTCGGCATCGGCATCCCGATGGGCGTCTACGCCGGCCTGAAGCCGCACAGCCGGCTGGCGCGGATGCTGATGGCGGCCTCGCTTGGCGGCGTGATCATGCCCACTTTCTGGATCGGCATGATCGGCATCCTGGTGTTCTCGGTGAACCTGGGCTGGCTGCCGTCGGGCGGGCGCGGCCCGGTCAGCACGGTGCTGGGCGTGCCGCTGTCGGTGACCAGCTGGGAGGGCATCCGCTTCCTGCTGCTGCCGGCGCTGACGCTGTCGCTGTTCAAGATCTCGCTGGTGGCTCGGCTGACCGAGGCCGGCACGCGCGAGGTGGCGGGGCAGGAGTACATCAAGTTCGCGCGCGCCAAGGGCGTGGGCGGCGCGCGGCTGGTGCTGCGCCACGTGGTGCCCAATGTGCTGATCCCGATCGTGACCGTGGTCGGGCTGGAGTTCGGCCACCTGATCGCCTTCTCGGTGGTGACCGAGTCGGTGTTCTCGTGGCCGGGCATGGGCAAGCTGATCATCGATTCCGTGCTGGCGCTGGACCGCCCGGTGGTGGTGGCGTACCTGCTAGTCACGCTGCTGCTGTTCGTGGTGCTGAACCTGGTGGTCGACCTGCTGTACGTGGTGCTCGACCCGCGCCTGCGGCACAAGGCGGCCTAGCCACGCTGCCGCACCCATTCCCCACAATCGAAGACCGAAGACCGTAGACCGAAGACCGAAGACCGAGACCGAACCGATGTCCCTGCCTCTATCCGAAAACGATGAAGCCGTGCCCGCGCTCCCCACGCTCGCGCCGGCGCCGGCCGCCGCGCGGCCGGCACGCCTTTCGCTGCTGCGGCGCTTCTGCGCCAACCGTGTTGCCGCCGCCGCGCTGGCCTTGCTGCTGGCGCTGCTGCTGGTGGCCGTGCTGGCCCATGCGCTCAGCCCGCAGAACCCCTATGACCTGGCCACGGTGTCGGTGATCGATTCCGAGCTGCCGCCGGGCAGCACCGGCTATGAAGGCCAGGCGCACTACTGGCTCGGCACCGACGGCGCCGGGCGCGACCTGCTCAGCGCCATCTTCTACGGCATCCGCATCAGCGTGGGCGTGGGCGTGATCAGCGCGGTGGTGGCGCTGATGGTGGGCAGCGCGGTGGGGCTGGCCGCGGCCTACTTCGGCGGCGTGGCCGATGCCGCCATCATGCGCGTGGTCGACCTGCA
The DNA here is from genome assembly GCA_013362725.1 of Cupriavidus sp. GTDB lineage: Bacteria > Pseudomonadota > Gammaproteobacteria > Burkholderiales > Burkholderiaceae > Cupriavidus. Next base: position 1,261 of record JABFVP010000051.1, on the reverse strand, counting down.
GCTGAGCCTGCCGGCGGTGCTGGTGGCGCTGATCCTGCTGGCGGTGCTGGGGCAGGGCGTCGACAAGACCCTGCTGGCGCTGGTGATCGTGCAATGGGCCTACTTTGCCCGCACCGTGCGTGGCGCGGCACAGGTGGAGCGGCGCAAGGAGTATGTCGAGGCCGCGCTGGGCCAGGGGCTGCCGGCGCTGCGCGTGATGTTCCGCCATATCCTGCCCAACTGCATGGCGCCGCTGGTGGTGACCGGCACGCTGCAGATCGCGCATGCGATCACGCTCGAGGCCACCATGAGCTTCCTCGGCATCGGCCTGCCGCGCACGCAGCCGTCGCTGGGCATGCTGATCGCCAACGGCTTCGAATACATGCTGTCGAACAAGTACTGGATCAGCGTGTTCCCGGGCGTGGCCCTGGTGCTGCTGATCGGCTCGATCAACCTGGTGGGCGACCGCCTGCGCCGCGTGCTCAACCCGCGGCTGGAAGCGTAAGGAGCCCGGCATGGCACTACTGGAAGTTTCCGGCCTGAGCACCAGCTTCGCGTTCGCGCACGGAGCGGTGAAGGCGGTCGATGGCGTGTCGTTCACGCTGGAGCCGGGCGAGATCCTGGGGATCGTGGGCGAATCCGGCTCGGGCAAGTCGGTGACGGCGTTCTCGCTGATGAACCTGCTGGACCCGCCCGGGCGCGTCACCGGCGGCTCGGTGCGCTTCAAGGGGCAGGAGCTGCTGGCGTGCTCGCCGCGCCAGTGGCAGGCGCTGCGCGGCGACCGCATCGCGATGGTGTTCCAGGACCCGATGATGTCGCTCAACCCTGTGATGCGCGTGGGCGAGCAGCTTGCCGAGACCGTGCTGGTCCACCACCGCCGCACTCGCGCGCAGGCGCATGCGCAGGCGGTCGATGCGCTGGCGCGGGTCGGCATCCCGGCGCCGCAGGAGCGCATGCGCGCCTATCCGCACGAGCTGTCCGGGGGCATGCGCCAGCGCGTGGCGATCGCCAACGCGCTGATCAACCGGCCCGACCTGATCATCGCCGACGAGCCCACCACCGCGCTCGACGTCACCATCCAGGCGCAGATCCTCTACGAGATGAAGCAGCTGGTGCGCGAGACCGGCGCCGCCGCGATCTGGATCAGCCACGACCTGGCCGTGGTCAAGGACCTGGTCGACCGCGTCTGCGTGATGTACGCGGGCCGGGTGGTGGAGCAAGGGCCGGTCGCCGAACTGATCAGGCGGCCGCTGCATCCGTACACGCGCGGCCTGCTCGATTC
>JABFVP010000175.1 GCA_013362725.1 Cupriavidus sp. | reverse complement strand
GGTTGCGCTGCGTGCCTTCGGTGGGCACGGCGGACGGGCAGATGGCGTTGACGCGGATGTTGCGCGCCCCCAGCTCCGCCGCCGCGGCGCGGGTGATGCCCAAGATGCCCGACTTGATGCCCGAATACACCACCGAGTTGGCGGCCGAGCGCAGCGCCGCGACCGATGCCACGTTGACGATGGCGCCGCCGCGTTCGGGGTCCATCACCGCCACCGCTTCCTGCAGGCTCCAGATGACGGACTTGAAGCCCACGTCGAGCATGCGTTCCACCGTTTCGGGCGCGATTTCCGGAATGGACTGGTAGCGCACCCACGCTGCGTTGTTGACCAGGATGTCGAAGCGCTTGCCGCCCAGGTCGAACGCGCGCTGGATGGCTTCGCGGATGCCCTCGCGGCTGGCGATGTTCTGCACCACGGCAAAGGCCTGGCCGCCGCGCGACTTGATTTCTTCCACCACCGGCGTGACGAACTCTTCCTTGAGGTCGTTCACGCACACGATGGCGCCGCGCGCGGCCATCTGCAATGCCGTCTCGCGGCCGATGCCGGCGCCCGCGCCGGTGATGAGGGCCACGCGGCCGAGCAGATCCTGGTTCATGGTTGATCCTTCTTTCACACGGATTGGATGAAGTCGCGGCCCACCTGCTGCGCCAGCGCGCCGGAGCCGAACGCGGCGTCGAACTTGCGCACTTCGCGAAGCGCGTAGTGCAGCGGCACTTCCCAGGTGAAGCCCATGCCGCCGTGCAGGTGGATGGACTTCTCCAGCACGAAAGCGGAGTTGGCCAGTGCGTTGGCCAGCACCGGCGCGGTGGCCCGTTGCGTGCCGAATTCGTCGGCGGCCAGCAGCCGCTGGATGCCGGCGCCGGAGGCTTCCTGCAGCAGCCGCATCTTCGCCAGCAGATGGCGCACCGCCTGCTTGGCCGACAGCGGGCGGCCGAACTGCACGCGGGTGGCCATGTACTCGGCCGTGGTGTTCAGCGCGCCTTCGGCGGCGCCGTTCGCCAGGCCGGCGATCAGGATGTGGCTATCGCGCTGCAGGGCCGCGAACGCCGCGGCGTCCAGCGTGGCCAGCACCTTGGCGTTGTCCAGCACCAGCCAGGCCTGCGGATGGTCGGGGTCGAGCGCCGCGTCCTCCTGGATCTCGACGGAGGCCAGGTCGATCAGCGCCGCGCCGCCCTGGCCATCGGCCACCAGCGCCCAGTCGCTTTGCTTGGCGTGTCGGGCCTGGCCTGCGTACTTGTCCTGCAGGCTGCCTTGCAGCGCCCAGGTGGCCACGCGCTCGCCGCCGGCGAGTTCGGCCGCAAGGGGCGAATCGCCCAGCGCCTTGGCGATGAGGATCGTTTCGAGCAGCGGCCACTGCAGCCGCAGCTTGCCCGCCTCGGCCACGATGGGCAGGGCGAATTCGATGCCCAGGCCCAGGCCGCCCGCGTCCTCGGATGCGCACACGCCGCACAGCCCGGCATTGGCCAGCACCTGGCCGGCTTCGCGGAAGCTGCGCGCCTGTGCGTCGCCGATGGCCGCCGCGGCAGCCTGGCCGAATTCTTCCGGCTTGAGATCGTTGTCCGTCATGCTCATCTCAGAGGTCCTTCGGCAGATTCATGATTCGCTGGGCGATGATGTCCAGCTGCACTTCGGTAGTGCCGGCGTAGATCGTCTCGGCGCGGGAATACAGGTAGGCGGTGGTGAAGTGCTTGCGCGCGCGCTGCGCCAGGGCGCTGGAGCGCGGGTTCACTTGCGACACCACCGAAAGCGCCAGGCCCATGAAGGCCTGGTGGCATTCGGACCAGAACAGCTTGGTGAGCGAGCCGCGCGCACCGATCTTGTCGCCGGCCGTCATCTGGTCTACGGTGCGTTCGACCAGGCCCTTGAGCGCGTCGATCTCGCCCACCACGTCGCCGATGCGGCGCTGCATGTAGCCGTCGTCCAGCAGCTTCGAAAGCTGCGGGTCGGACTTGCATGCAGCGATGAGCTGCCGCAGTTCGCACTCGAAGCGCCAGGCGCGGTACATGCGGTTGGTGGCGCGCTCGATCGACAGCACGCGGATGGCCGCGTTCCAGCCTTCGTCCGGCGCGCCCAGGCGGGCGCTGTCGGGCACCACCACGTTGTCGAAGAACACCTCGGCAAACGATTCCTTGCCATCGATGGACTTGATGGTCGACACGCGGTTGCCGGGCGGGTCCATCGGCACCGCGAACATCAACAGGCCCCGGTGCTT
>JABFVP010000555.1 GCA_013362725.1 Cupriavidus sp. | reverse complement strand
CGCGCTGCTGGCCGGCGATGTCCCGCACGCGCGCGCCATTGCTGCCAGCCTGGCGGCGCGCTCCGACCATCCGGTCTCGCGCGCGGTGGCCGCGGCGGCGCAGGCCGACGGCATCGCCACGCTGCCGGTTGAGGCGTTCGAGGCGCTGGCCGGGCGCGGCACGCGCGGCACGGTGCAGGGTATGGAATACCGGCTCGGCAACCACCGGCTGGTGCATGAGATGGGCGCATGCTCGCCGGCGCTGGAAGCGCGGCTGGAGGCGCTGGAGCGCGAGGGCAAGACCGTGGTGCTGCTGGCCCGGGTCGACGGCCGGGGCGCGGCCAGCGCGCTGGCCCTGTTCGCGGTGGCCGACACCGTGCGCGACACCAGCCGCCAGGCGATTGCCGAGCTGCATGCGCTGGGCGTCAAGACGCTGATGCTGTCCGGCGATAACCCGCACACGGCGCAGGCGATAGCGGCGCAGGTCGGCATCGACGAAGCCCGCGGCAATCAGCTGCCGCAGGACAAGGCCGACGCCATCGCCGCGCTGGCCGACGCGACGCATGTCCGCGGCGGCCGCATCGGCATGGTGGGCGACGGCATCAACGACGCCCCGGCGCTGGCGCGCGCCGACGTCGGCTTCGCCATGGGCGCCGCCGGCACCGACACCGCGATCGAGACCGCTGATGTGGCGCTGATGGACGACGACCTGCGCAAGATCCCGGCGTTCGTGCGGCTGTCGCGCCGCACCGCCAGCATCCTCAGGCAGAACATCGCGCTGGCGCTGGGCATCAAGGCGGTGTTCCTGGTGTTGACGGTGCTGGGGATGGGGACGATGTGGATGGCGGTGTTCGCCGATATGGGGGCGAGTCTGCTGGTGGTGTTCAATGGGCTGCGGGTGGGGGCGCGGCGCGGGGGGTGATCACTGCAAGGAGGTGTATCACGCTCGCGGTTTGCTCCCCTCTCCCGCCTGCGGGAGAGGGGAGCCTTGCTCATACGGCGTGGGCTGCGATTCAGCGCAATGACACGTTAGGCTGCACGATCAACTCCCCGCTGCGCCCCGGAATTTCCCCCCACGTCACCGGCAGGCGCGGCAGCGTCGCGCAATCCAGCCCGCGATACCACGTACCCATCGACACCAGCTCATGCCCCTGCGCACGCCAGCCCGCCAGCAGCCGTTCGAACACGGGCGCGAGCTTGCCGCCTTCGAGTTCGGCATGCAGCGTGAACACATGGTCGCGCGTACCTTCGGTCAGCTTTAGCAGCGCCGTGTGGACGCTGTCTTCGGCCAGGCCGTCGGTGCCGATCAGTTCGTCCAGCGTCGGCAGCGTGGTCGGCATCTGCACGTGGCGGCAGGGCACCCCCGCGATGGTGGGGATATAGGGCGCGGTGCCGCGGCCGTCGGACGCGTAGGCCATGTCCCAGATGTCGATCTGGCGGAACGCGGCCTCGTTCATCTGCCAGCCGGCGGCGCCGTGCGTGGCGGGGGACTCGCCGAAGATCTCGCGAAAGCGCGCGAAGGCGCGCTGCATCTGGTCGCGGGTCCAGGCGGCATCGCGCTCGCGCACGTTGTCCTGCCAGTAGACGTGGTCCCAGGTGTGGATGCCGCATTCATGCCCGGCGGCGCGCGCCGCGCGCATCTCGGCGGCGCCCTTGCGGCCGATATCGGGGCCGGGCAGCAGCACGCCGTACATCAGCGTGCGCAGGCCGTAGTTCGACACCACCGAAGTGCGCGAGACCTTGCGCAGGAAACCCGGGCGGAACACGCGCCGCAGCGCCCAGCCGGTATGGTCCGGGCCCAGGCTGAACAGGAAGGTGGCCTGCGCCTGCGCGGCCGCCAGCAGCGAAAGCAAGCGGGGCACGCCTTCGCGCGTGCCGCGCAGCGTGTCGACGTCGACCTTCAGGGCGATCCGTGCCATGTGCGTGCGCGCTCAGTTGCCGGAATCGACCAGCGTGCGGGCCTCGACCACCTTGCCCCGGTACGCTTCAAAGATGCGGCGCAGCGCCGCTTCCATGCCGATCTCCGGGCGCCAGCCCAGCTCCTCGATGGTGTTGTCGATCTTCGGCACGCGGTGCTGCACGTCCTGGTAGCCCTTGCCGTAGAAATCGCCCGACGAGGTCTCGACGATCTGCGTGTGCTGCGCCTGCTGCGCGTATTCCGGGTAGTCGGCGGCCATCTTCAGCATCATCTCGGCGAGCTCGCGCACCGAGTGGATATTGCCCGGGTTGCCGAT
>JABFVP010000624.1 GCA_013362725.1 Cupriavidus sp. | reverse complement strand
GCTGCGGTGCGCGACTTTGCCGCCGAGCGCAAGGCCATCGGCGATTCGCGCGCGTGGACCAACTACCGTTTCGCCGCTGCCGAGCGCGAGTGCTACAGCAAGTTCTTCGTCACCCGCTGCATCGACAACGCCAAGGAAATCCAGCGCGAGGAGCTGCAGGTGCTGCGCAAGCGCGAGCTGGAAGTGGGCGAGGCCGAGCGCGCCCACCGCGCCGCCGAGCGCGACCGCGAACAGGCCCTGCGCAGCGCCGAATTCGAGGCCAGCCAGCCGCAGCGTGCCGCGAGCGAGCAGGCCAGCCGCGAGGCATTCGAGAAGAAGCAGCAGGAACAGCAGCTGCGCGACGCCCAGCGCCAGGCCGAGGCCCCGCAGCGCGCGGCCAACGCGCAGGCCTACCAGCAGAAGCAGTCCGACTTCGACGCCCGCATGCGCGAGGCGCAGCAGAAGGGCGCGCAACAGGCCCGCCAGCGCGAGGAGAACGTGAAGGCATACGACGCCAAGCAGCGCGACCTCGAACAACGCCAGAAGGCGCTGGAAGAGCGGCGCGCCAAGGCCAGGGAGCAGCAACAGGGCCCGGCATCGGCGCCGCGTCCGTTCGGCTTCTGAGCCACGGCACCGTGATGGCAGCGGAGGCATAGATGGACAGCAACCTCAATACCCTGGAACGGCGCATCATGGAGCTGCAGATCGAGCACCGCGATCTCGACTTCCTGATCGACCGGCTGGCCGGCGATGCGGTCCACGACGAATTGCAGCTGCGCCGGCTGAAGAAGCGCCGGCTCAAGCTGAAGGACGCCATTACGCTGCTGCAGCTCCAGCTCGAACCCGACGTGCCGGCCTGAGCGCCGACGCACCCCGGGCGCGGCGATGGCCGGTGATCGCTGCCGGTTGGCCGCAGCCCATACAATATTCCCCACCTTGTCCGATCTTCCCGATTCCCGCCAGTTGTCCCTGGACAGCGACCCGAGCGACCCCAGCGACCCCAGCGAGGCCGCGGCGCCCGCGCATGCCGCGCAGGCCGATGCCGCCGCCAGCCGCGGCGCCGAGCTTGCCACCATCTTCGCCGATACCGGCACGCTGGCCCAGGCCATTCCCGGGTACCGCCCGCGTGCGTCGCAGCACCAGATGGCCGAGGCCGTCGCCGGCGCGATCGCGCAGAACGATTCGGTCATCGTCGAGGCCGGTACCGGCACCGGCAAGACCTACGCTTACCTGGTGCCGGCGATGCTGTGGGGCGGCAAGGTGATCCTGTCGACCGGCACCAAGAACCTGCAGGACCAGCTGTTCCTGCGCGACATCCCGACCGTGCGCCACGCGCTCAACGTGCCGGTCTCGGTGGCGCTGCTCAAGGGGCGCGCCAACTACGTTTGCCACTATCACCTGGAGCGCGCGCAGGCCGGCGGGCGCCTGGCCTCGCGCCAGGATGCGGCGTGGCTGCGCGAGATCGGGCGCTTCATCAAGGAAACCTCGACCGGCGACAAGGCGGAACTGGCGTCGGTGCCGGAGAACGCCCCCGTCTGGCAGATGGTGACCTCCACGCGCGACAACTGCCTCGGTTCGGAATGTCCGTATTACAAGGACTGCTTCGTGATGCGCGCGCGCAAGGAAGCGCAGCAGGCCGACGTGGTGGTGGTCAACCACCACCTGTTCTTTGCCGATGTGGTGCTGCGCGACACCGGCATGGCCGAGCTGCTGCCCGCGGCCAACACCGTGATCTTCGACGAGGCACACCAGCTGCCCGAGACCGCCACGCTGTTCTTCGGCGAGACCCTGTCGACCAGCCAGCTGCTCGAGATCGCGCGCGATACCGTGGCCGAGGGCCTGTCGCATGCCCGCGATGCGGTCGACTGGGTCGCGCTGGGGGCGCCGCTGGAGCGCGCCGCGCGCGACCTGCGCCTGGCCTTCGGCAAGGACAACGCGCGCCTGGCGCTGGGCCAGATCGAGGCCGACCGCCGCATCGCCGAACCCTTCAGCGAGACCCTCGATGCGCTCGACGCAGCGCTGTCGGACTTCGTCGAGATGCTCGAAAGCCAGGCCGAGCGCGCCGAGTCGCTGCAGCAATGCCACCGTCGCGCGCTCGAGCTGGCCAACAAGCTGGCTGCCTGGCGCACCGATGCCCCGGCCGCGCCGGCACCGCAGCCTCAGGAGGGCGAAGCGCAGGCAGAGGCCACGGCATCCACTGGCCCGGAAACCGTGCGCTGGGTCGAGGTGTTCTCGCATACCGTGCAGCTGCATCGCACGCCGCTGTCGATCGCGCCGATCTTCACGCGGCAGCGCGGCGGCCAGCCGCGCGCGTGGGTGTTCACCTCGGCGACGCTGTCGGTGAAGGGCAATTTCACCCATTACGCCGCGCAGCTGGGGCTCGACAAGGAGCGCTCGCTGACACTGCCGAGCCCGTTCGATTACGCGAAGCAGGGCCTGCTGTACGTGCCGCGCGACATGCCCGCGCCGCAGTCGCCGCAGTTCACCGATGCGGTGGTGCAGGCCGCGCTGCCGCTGATCGAGGCGGCCGGCGGGCGCACCTTCCTGCTGTGCACCACGCTGCGCGCGGTGCAGCGCGCGTCGGACCTGCTCTATGACGCCTTTGCTGAGCGCGGCCTGAACCTGCCGCTGCTGGTGCAGGGCCAGGCCAGCCGCACCGAGCTGCTGGATCGCTTCCGCGAACTGGGCAATGCGGTGCTGGTCGGCAGCCAGAGTTTCTGGGAAGGCGTGGACGTGCGCGGCGAGGCGCTGTCGCTGGTGATCATCGACAAGCTGCCGTTCGCACCGCCCGACGATCCGGTGCTGGCCGCGCGCATGGAGGTGCTGCAGAAGAAGGGCCTGAGCCCGTTTGCCGTGCACCAGCTGCCGCATGCGGTGATCACGCTCAAGCAGGGGGCGGGGCGGCTGATCCGCTCCGAATCGGACCGCGGCGTGCTGGCGATCTTCGATACGCGCCTGGTCGAGAAGCCCTACGGGCGCCAGATCTGGCAGAGCCTGCCGCCGTTCACGCGCACGCGCGAGGCGGCCACGGTGGTGCGCTTCCTCGAGTCGCTGCGCGGCGCGCCCGCCGGGCTCCAGGCCGAAGCTGAAGCGGAGGATCCGGCCGCCGACTGATCACGGCGAACCGCGGCAAAAGAAAAACGGGACGGTCATCGGACACGTCCCGTTTTTTATCGCTGCCGGCGCGGCGTCAGAACACTTCCCACCAGGATTTGTCCTTGCGGCGCGCGCCGTACTTGATGAAGTCGCTCTCAGGGAAGTTCTTCTCCATCACGCGTGCGGTGTCGTCGCGCAGGTCCTTCATGCCCATCGCGTCGTACGAGCGGATCATGATGTACAGCGCCTCTTCGTTGGCGGGCGCGCCGTCGTAGTCCTTCAGCGACTGCTGGGCGCGGTTGACCGCGGCCAGGTAAGCGCCGCGCCGGTAGTAGTAGCGCGCGGCGTGCACTTCATGCTGGGCCAGCGAGTTGACGATGTACTGCATGCGCAGCGTGGCGTCTGGCGTGTACTTGCTTTCCGGATAGCGCGTGATCAGCGTATGGAAGGCATCGTAGGCGGCGCGCGCGGCCTTGGGGTCGCGCTCGCTCAGGTCCTGCCCCGAGAAGCGGCCCAGCCAGCCGAGGTTGTCGTTGAAGTTGATCAGCCCCTTCAGGTAGTAGGCGTAATCGATGTTGGGGTGGTTCGGGTGCAGCTGGATGAAGCGGTCCACCGCCGCCAGCGCGGCCGCGGTTTCGCCGTCCTTGTAGTTGGCGTAGGCGGTATCGATCTGTGCCTGCTGCGCATAGCGGCCGAACGGATAGCGGCCTTCGAGCTTTTCATACAGCTTGACGGCGCGGGTGTAGTCGCCGCCATCGAGGGCATCCTTGGCTTCCGAATATAATTTGTTGGCCGACCAGCCGGCGGTCTCGTCGGGCTGGTCCGCGAGCAGGCCGCATGCAGACAGCATGACGCAGCCGCCTGCGAGCAGAACCGCTCCAATTGTCGTGCGCCAGCGCACGCGTTTCATGCTCTGCAATTGCATGGGCAATCGTATCCCGGATGAAGAAAAATAGCGTCAAGCATTATAGCCCAAGCCCCCAGCCCAATCCGCAAGCCGGAGACGGCGTAGGAGGACTGCCACCCGAACGGGTGCGCGCGGCCGCGGCGGTGGCCGATTTCGAGGCCAGCGCGGAAGAATTCGACGATGCCGTCGGCGCGCCCGGCGCCGCTGCCGACGCCGCCATGACCCTGTCGCTGGAGGTGGACAGTGCCTCGCATGGCGAGCGTCTCGACAAATTGCTGGCGCGTCACTTCAGCGAGTTCTCGCGCAGCCGCCTGCAGCAATGGATAGAAAGCGGCGCGGTGCGTGTCGACGGGCAGGTCCGCCGTCCGCGCGACGCGGTGCAGATGGGCAACCGGATCGAGGTCCGGCCGCAGGCCGCGCCGGAATCGTCGGCGTTTGCGCCCGAGGACGTGCCGCTCGACGTGGTCTACGAGGACGATACCCTGCTGGTGATCAACAAGCCCGCCGGGCTGGTGGTGCATCCCGCCGCCGGCAACTGGAGCGGCACCGTGCTCAATGGCCTGCTGCATCGCGACCCGGGCGCCGCGTCGCTGCCGCGCGCGGGCATCGTGCACCGGCTCGACAAGGAGACCTCGGGACTGATGGTGGTGGCGCGCACGCTGACCGCGCAGACCGACCTGGTGCGGCAGCTGCAGGCGCGCACGGTCAAGCGCACCTATATCGCGCTGGTGTGGGGCCGCACCTATGACGAAGGCACCATCGACGCGCCCATCGGCCGCGACCCGCGCGAGCGCACCCGCATGGCGATCGTGCAGACCGCCAGCGGCAAGCCGTCGCGCACGCATTTCCGCACGCTGGCCACGGTGCCGCTCGGGCGCGGCTTCGTGTCGATGGTGTTGTGCAAGCTCGAGACCGGACGCACCCACCAGATCCGCGTGCATTTCGAATCGATCGGCCATCCGCTGGTGGGCGACCCGGTCTATTTCCGCGCCACCCAGCGCGGCCAGCGTCCCGCGATTCGCGTGCCGTTGCCGGTGCCCTATGAGCGCCAGGCGCTGCATGCGTACAAGCTCGGCCTGGTGCATCCTGTCACCGGCAAGCACATGTCGTGGACCGCGCAGCCGCCCGAGGACCTGCAGGCGCTGATCGATGCGCTCGACTTCGAGAGCGCGCAGGCCGACGACGAAGACGAGGCCTGGGATGAAGTGTGGGAAGGCGGCGAGGCCCACTGGGAATATGCCGGCGATGAAGACGAAGACGACGACGGTGACGGCGATGAGCGCGACGCCTGATCCCGCCTGGCTGGTGCCCGACTGGCCCGCGCCGGCGCGCGTGCGCGCGCTGTCGACCACGCGCCAGGGCGGGGTCAGCCAGGGGCCTTACGGATTGGCCGGCGGCATGCCCGGCGGGCTGAACCTGGGCACCCACGTTGGCGACGATGCGGGCGACGTCGCGCGCAACCGCGCGCGGCTGGCGGCGCGCCTGCCGTCGATGCCGCAATGGCTGGAACAGGTGCATGGCTGCGCGGTCGCGACCGTCGACCATGTAGGCGCACCGGGCGGTCCCGTGCCGCAGGCCGATGCGAGCCTGGCGGTCACGCCGGGCCACGTCTGCGCCGTGATGACGGCTGACTGCTTGCCGGTGCTGCTGTGCAATGCGCAGGGAACGGTGGTGGGCGCCGCGCATGCGGGCTGGCGCGGCCTGTGCAACGGCGTGATCGAGGCCACGCTGGCGCGCATGCAGGCGGCCGCCGGCGGCGCTGCCACGCGTTGGCTGGCATGGCTGGGTCCGGCGATCGGGCCCGAGGCCTTCGAGGTCGGCGCCGAGGTGCGCGATGCCTTTCTCGCGCAGGCACGCCCGGACGAACAGGCCGCGGTGGCGGCCGCGTTCCGCGCCGGAGCCCCGGGCAAGTACTTTGCCGACATCTATGAGCTGGCGCGCACGCGCCTGGCCCGCGCCGGCTGCGTCGACATCCACGGCGGCGATGCCTGCACGGTCGCCGATGCCGAACGCTTCTACTCCTACCGGCGCGACGGCGTGACCGGGCGCATGGCCAGCCTGGTCTGGCTGGCCGACTGAGCAGTCGCGGCCTTACTCGTCCCCGCGCTTCGCCGCCTCGCTGGCCGCGGCGCCTTGCTGCAACGCGCGTTCGGCCTCGGCCTTGCGCCGGCGCCGGGCGGGCGTGCCCAGGATGTAGAGCACCAGCGCCACCGGCGCGACCCCATACATCAGGAAGGTGGCGACCCCCGCCACCACGTTGTGCTCGGTGATCGCCATCATCAGCGCCACGTAGAGCCAGCCAATGGCCACGATGTACATCAGAATTTCATCCTTCTCGACTATGCTCGATGGCCTCGGCAGGTGCGTGTGCCGCATTACCGTCCGGTAGGTCGGGCAGCGCGCGGCGCCGGGGCGGATTTCCGCATTGACAGCGCCCGCGTTGCAAGGCAACAATGGCCTCGAATGTCTCGGAATCGCTGACGATTCCCAGGTTTTTCCGGCAAGCATAACGCATGGCGCTGGCAACCAAGGGCCGCGCCCGCCGGATTAAAGGGAGCCGCTATCGGAATGGATGCAAGCCCTGGCCGCAGGTTGTGCGACCAGGGGTTCCAGGCCAGTTCCAGGGCAGATGTGCCGGCTGACCTTCCCGCTGGGGAAGGGCTGGGGCCGGGTCCATTCGGATAGCATCTCCCCATGCAAAGTGCCGGCCAGGCAATGCCTAGAGCCGGTTCGAATAGTGACGGCAGAGAGACAAAACTGATCATGGCGACCGGCAAAGGTGCGGCAGCTTCCACGCAGGAAGGCAAGTCCCAACCACCCAAGTTCACGCCGGGGCCATTCGATCCAGCCACCTGGCTGGAATGGTCCCGCCAGTGGCAGGGCACTGAAGGCAACGGCCACGCGGCCGCATCCGGCATGATGGCCGGCATCCCGGGTCTCGATTCGCTGGCAGGCGTCAAGATCGCGCCGGCCCAGCTGGCCGACATCCAGCAGCGCTATATGAAGGACTTCGCCGCGCTATGGCAGGCGCTGGCCGAGGGCAAGCCCGACGGCATCGGGCCGCTGCACGATCGCCGCTTTGCCGGCGATGCGTGGCGCAACAACGTGCCGTACCGTTACGCCGCCGCTTTCTACCTGCTCAACGCCCGCGCGCTGACCGAACTCGCCGACGCGGTCGAGGCCGATGCCAAGACGCGCCAGCGCATCCGCTTCGCGATCTCGCAGTGGGTCGACGCGATGTCGCCCGCCAACTTCCTCGCCACCAATCCCGAAGCGCAGCGCCTGCTGATCGAATCGGGCGGCGAATCGCTGCGCGCCGGCGTGCGCAACATGATGGAAGACCTGACGCGGGGCAAGATCTCGCAGACCGACGAGACCGCGTTCGAGGTGGGCCGCAATGTCGCGGTGACCGAAGGCGCGGTGGTCTACGAGAACGAATACTTCCAGCTGCTGCAGTACAAGCCGCTCACCGCCAAGGTTCATGCGCGCCCGCTGCTGATGGTGCCGCCTTGCATCAACAAGTACTACATCCTTGACCTGCAGCCCGAAAGCTCGCTGGTGCGGCATACGGTGGAGCAGGGCCATACGGTGTTTCTGGTGTCGTGGCGCAATCCCGATGCCAGCATGGCGTCGCGCACCTGGGACGACTACATCGAGCACGCCGCCATCCGCGCCATCGAAGTCGCGCGCGACATCAGCGGCGAGGACCAGATCAACGTGCTGGGCTTCTGCGTCGGCGGCACCATCGTTTCCACCGCGCTTGCCGTGATGGCTGCGCGTGGCGAGCATCCCGCGGCCAGCCTGACGCTGCTGACCACGCTGCTGGACTTTGCCGACACCGGCATCCTCGACGTCTTTGTCGACGAGGGTCACGTGCAGCTGCGCGAAGCCACGCTGGGCGGTGGCGCCGGCGCGCCGTGCGGGCTGCTGCGCGGGCTGGAGCTGGCCAACACCTTCTCGTTCCTGCGCCCGAACGACCTGGTGTGGAACTACGTTGTCGACAACTACCTGAAGGGCAATACCCCGGTGCCGTTCGACCTGCTGTTCTGGAACGGCGACGCGACCAACCTGCCGGGGCCGTGGTACTGCTGGTACCTGCGCCATACCTACCTGCAGAACGAACTGAAGGTGCCCGGCAAGCTGACCGTATGCAACGCGCCCGTGGACCTGGGCAGCATCGACGTGCCGACCTACCTCTACGGCTCGCGCGAAGACCATATCGTGCCGTGGACCGCGGCCTATGCCTCGACCGCGCTGCTGAACAACAAGCTGCGCTTCGTGCTGGGCGCGTCCGGCCATATCGCCGGCGTGATCAATCCGCCGGCAAAGAAAAAGCGCAGCCACTGGACCAACGACGCCTTGCCGGCGTCGCCGCAGCAATGGCTGGCCGGCGCCACCGAGCATCCCGGCAGCTGGTGGCCGGACTGGTCGGCATGGCTGGCCAGCCATGCCGGCGCCAAGCGCGCCGCGCCTGCGCAGTACGGCAACGCGCGCTACCCTGCAATCGAACCCGCGCCTGGGCGATACGTCAAAGCCAAGGCTTGATGCCCGCGCGTCCGCCGGCGTGCGCCCCACGCGGGCGCCGGCGGACTGCGGGTCCCCGTTTCCATTGAGAGGACTACACCATGACTGACGTTGTCATCGTATCCGCGGCCCGTACCGCGGTTGGCAAATTTGGCGGCTCGCTGGCGAAGATCCCGGCGCCGGAACTGGGTGCCGTGGTAATCAAGGCCGCGCTCGAGCGTGCCGGCATCCAGCCGGACCAGGTCAGCGAAGTGATCATGGGCCAGGTGCTGACCGCCGGCTCGGGCCAGAATCCGGCGCGCCAGGCCTCGATCAAGGCCGGCCTGCCGGCGATGGTGCCGGCCATGACCATCAACAAGGTGTGCGGCTCGGGCCTGAAGGCCGTGATGATGGCCGCCAACGCCATCATGGCGGGCGACGCCGAGATCGTGGTGGCCGGCGGCCAGGAGAACATGAGCGCCGCGCCGCACGTGCTGCCGTGTTCGCGCGACGGCT
>JABFVP010000531.1 GCA_013362725.1 Cupriavidus sp. | reverse complement strand
GCTGCTGATCAAGGAACGCGACGACGCCGCGGTGCCGGCGTCGGAGTTCGACGTGGTCGAGGCCCTGCCCGACAGCGTGCTGGGCGGCACCCAGGCCAAGCCCGCGGCCAATCGAGCCGGCGCCGGCAAGGCGGCAAAGGCCGCCGAAGCGGCCGAGGCCGCCACGCCAGCCGCGCACGATGCCATCCGCGCGCTGAAGCCGCCGCCGGGCGCCACGCGCGCGGCGCTGCCGCTGGCACTGGCGCCGCAACTGGCGACGCTGGTCGAGAAACCGCCGCCCGACGCCGCGGCCTGGCGTTATGAGGTCAAGTTCGACGGCTACCGGCTGCTGGCGCGCGTCGACGGCAAGGACGTGCGGCTGTTCACGCGCCAGGGCCATGACTGGACCAGCAAGCTGCGCGCGCTGGCGCGCGATGTCGGCGCGCTGGGGCTGCCCGACGGCTGGCTCGACGGCGAAATCGTGGTGCTCGGCAAGCACGGCGAGACCGACTTCCAGGCCTTGCAGAATGCGTTCGACACTTCGCGCATCGAAGCCATCCAGTACTTTGTCTTCGACCTGCCCTACTTCGCCGGCCATGACCTGCGCAAGGTGCCGCTGGTGGAGCGCCGCGCGCTGCTGCGCCGGATCTTCGGGCACAACGCCTCGCCGCGCCTGCAGTTCAGCGAAGACTTCGAAGCCAGCGCTGGCGACATGCTCGACGCCGCGTGCCGCATGAAGCTCGAAGGCGTGATCGGCAAGCGCGTGGACTCCGGCTACGTCAGCGCGCGCAGCAATACGTGGATTAAGCTCAAATGCACCTTGCGCCAGGAATTCGTGGTGGCGGGCTTCACCGATCCCAAGGGCAGCCGCAATGGCATCGGCTCGCTGCTGCTGGGCGTGCACGACAGCGGCGGGCGCCTGCGCTATGCGGGCAATGTCGGCACCGGCTTCGACACGCGCACGCTCGACGAACTGCGCGCGCAACTCGACGCGCTGCGTGCCGATGCGTCGCCGTTCCACACCGTGCCGGCCGGCGTGCGCGGACACTGGGTCAAACCCAAACTCGTGGCCGAAGTTTCCTTTGGCAGCTGGACCCGCGAAGGCCGGGTGCGCCATGCGGTGTTCCATGGCCTGCGCACCGACAAGCCCGCCGGCGCGGTCTCGGTGGAGCAGCCGGCGGCACCCGCGGGCAAAGGCAAGGCGGCAGCCACGACGCGGGACAAGCCAGCAGGCCGGCCTGCGTCCGGGTCAAAGGCGGGCGCAGCCAAGCGCCAGACCGCGGTAGGCGGCAAGGTCGCGATCAGCCACGCCGAACGCGTGATCGATGCCGAATCGGGCCTGACCAAGGGCGAACTGGTGCGCTACTACGAACGCGCCGCGCCTCTGATGCTGCCCCACCTGCGCGGACGGCCGATCGCGATGGTGCGGGCGCCGTCGGGCGTGGGCGGCGAGCAGTTCTTCCAGCGCCACAGCGACACGCTGCGCGTGGAGGGCCTCAACGTGCTCGACCCGGGCCTGTGGCCGGGACATCCGGCACTGCTCGAGATCGCCTCGGCCGAGGCGCTGGTCGCGGCGGCGCAGCTCAACGTGGTGGAATTCCACACCTGGAATGCGAGCAAGCGCAGCATCGACCGGCCCAACCGCATCATCTTCGACCTCGACCCCGGCGAGGGCGTGCCGTGGGCCCAGGTGCAGGAGGCGGCCTCGCTGATGAAGGCGCTGCTGGACGAGCTGGGGCTGGCCAGCTTCCTCAAGACCAGCGGCGGCAAGGGGCTGCACGTGGTGGTGCCGGTGACGCCGCGCGCGGGCTGGGACGAGCTGAAGGATTTCGCGCGCGACGTGGTGCTGCATGTGGCCGCGACACTGCCGCAGCGCTTCGTCGCCAAGAGCGGCGCGCGCAACCGGGTCGGCAAGATTTTCATCGATTACCTGCGCAACGGCATGGGCGCCACCACGGTGGCGGCATTCTCGGCGCGCGCCCGGCCCGGGCTGGGCGTATCGATCCCGGTAGCATGGGAGGAACTCGATACATTGACCAGCGCCGCGCAGTGGAACGTCGGCAACGTCGAAGCGCGGCTGGACGCGCTGGAAGCGGCCGACCCGTGGGCGGACTACGCCGGTACCCGCCAGGCCATCACGCGCGCCGCGGCACGGCTGGCGCGGGCTGGCTAGCGCCTGCGCCGTGGGCTGTCGCGGCCATGGCCGGCGGCACATTTCTTGCCCCTTGGTGGAAAGCGT
>JABFVP010000347.1 GCA_013362725.1 Cupriavidus sp. | reverse complement strand
GCAGGGTGGCATGTTCGAGAACCTGCGCGAGGAATCGCTCGCCCAGCTCGTGGAGCTGGACTTTCCCGGCTACGCCATCGGCGGCGTGAGCGTCGGCGAGCCCAAGGACGAGATGCTGCGCATCATGGCGCACACGCCGCACCGGCTGCCGGCCAACAAGCCGCGCTACCTGATGGGCGTGGGCACGCCGGAAGACCTGGTGCAGGGCGTGGCCGACGGCGTGGACATGTTCGACTGCGTGATGCCCACGCGCAATGCGCGCAACGGCACGCTCTTCACCCGCTACGGCGATTTGAAGATGCGCACTGCACGCCACAAGAGCGACCCGCAGCCCATCGACCCCAGCTGCACCTGCCACGCCTGCGCCGGCGGCTCTGGCGTGTCGTGGAACGACGGCGGGCGCGAGGGATTTTCTCGCGCGTACCTGCACCATCTGGACCGCTGCGGCGAGATGCTCGGCCCCATGCTCACCACGGTGCACAACCTGCACTACTACCTGAATCTCATGCGCGAGATCCGCGAAGCGCTCGACGCGGGCCGCTTCGCCGAGTTCCGCGTGCAGTTCAAGGCAGACCGGGCGCGCGGCGTCTAGCCCTGCCGACCGCGCTGCGCCAGATCGGCCAGCGCTTCTTCCAGTCCCGGGTGGCGGAAGGCATAGCCGGCTGCCAGTGCTGCACGCGGCGCCACCCATTGGCCATCCAGCAGCAGGCTGGACATCTCGCCGGCCGCCCAGCGCAAGGGCGCGCCGGGCAGGCGCAGCCACTGTGGTCTCCCGAAGGACGCGGCCATGGACTTGGCCAACCGCGCCTGCGAAGGCGTATCGGGCGCGACTGCGTTGACCGGCCCGCTCAAGGCATCGCTGGCCAACGCATATCGAATGAGCCCGACGGCGTCGTCAAGGTGGACCCATGGGGCGCACTGGCGGCCACTGCCCAGCACCGCGCCCAGGCCCAGGCGCGCGCCCAGCGCCAGCATGGGGTAGGCACCGTCGCCGCGACCGAACACCACGCCGAAGCGCATGCGCACCACGCGAACCTGCAGGGCCTCGGCGCGTCGCGCCTCATGCTCGATGGCGCTGCACAGGTCGGACTGGAACCGGCCCGGCTGCGGCGGACCGTTTTCGTCGAGCGGCTTGGCCGAAGGCTCGGGCGTCGCGCCGTAGTAACCCACTGCCGATGCGCTGACCATCACGCGCGGCGGGCGGGCCAGGCGACGCATCAGCCCGAGCAGCGCCTGCGTGATTTCGACGCGGCTGGAGAGCAGCTCGCGCCGCCGCGCCGCCGTCCACGGCATGCCCAGCACGCGCGCGCCGGCCAGGTGCACCACCGCGTCGATGGCGGTGTCCGAGGAAATGACATCGAGGCTTTCGACCACCCACACGTCCGTGCCGAAGATCCTGCGCGCTCGCCGTGCATCGCGCGACAGCACGATCACCCGCCGACCCTCTTGCTGAAGTTGCGGCACCAGGGCGCGCCCGATGAAGCCGGTCGCACCGGTGACGAGCACCGCGCGCTCGGCCGCCTGGGTGCGCAGCCACGCCGGCTCGGCTGCCGTGGCAACCGTTTCGGCTCCCTCCCCGGCCGCCTGGCTGTTGAGGCTGATCACCGCCAAGGTGTTTCGCACCGACCAGGCCAGCACGCTCACGCCGAAGATCGTGAAAAGCCAAGACACCCAGCCATGCGCGGCCAGGGCCAGTTCGGTCGGAAGCGCCAGCCAGCCGGCCAGCACCGGCGCGAGAAAGCCAAGGAACAGGCCGTAGCTGATGGTCAGCAGCGTATGGAGCACGCGCTCGAGGGGCGGAAGCTTGCGCGTGCTGTCCTCCTCCAGAAAGTCGGCCAGCGTGATGAACAACTCGATGGCCAGCAAGCCGCCAAGCAGCAGGGCAAACGCGCCGCGCCACTCGAACCAGCCGAGCCCGATGAAGACCACGCCATAGATCGCCTCGCGCGCGGCATGCAGCCTGAGTTCATGCCGCGCCGAAATGCGCGACGGCAGCCGGGCCTGGAGTTCGTGGTGCCAGAGGTTGTCGAAAGCGCCCATCATGGCTTGGAGAGATAGCAGAACGAAAACGGTGTTCATGTTGAGCCTTGCTCGTCGGGATCGGTGAATACGCCTGATTGGTGAAAGGTCTCGCCCCACAGCGGATGGACCATGCAAAGTGAAAAGCGGAAATGGCCGCCGCCCAGGTCGCGGTGTTCCACGCGGCACTGTCCGGGCGACA
>JABFVP010000177.1 GCA_013362725.1 Cupriavidus sp. | reverse complement strand
ATGTCCGCCAGCAGCCCCAGCCCCCGACGCATCGACTGGACCACCCTGTTCCTGCTGACCTTTCCGCCGCTGAGCTGGGCCGGCAATGCCATCGTGGGGCGGCTTGCCGCCGGCACGGTGCCGCCGGTCGCGCTGAACTGGGCGCGCTGGGTGCTGGCCGGCATGCTGCTGGCACCGTTTGCCTGGCGTGGCGTGGTCGAGCACCGCGCGGTGCTGCGCCGGCATGCGGGCGTGATCACCGCCATGGGGATCCTGTCGATCGCCAGCTATAACGCGCTGCAGTACCTGTCGCTGACCAGCTCGACGCCTATCAACGTGACGCTGATCGGGGCGTCCACGCCGCTGTTTCTGATCGTGATCGGCGCGCTGTTTTTTGGCGAACGGGTCCGGCCCTGGCATGTCGCCGGCGCGCTGCTGTGCATGGTCGGCGTGACTTTCGTGCTGGTGCGCGGCCAGCTGGCGCGGCTGGCGCAGCTGGACCTGGTGCCCGGCGACCTCTACATGCTGGCAGCCACCATCGCCTGGAGCGCCTACACCTGGCTGCTGCGCAAGCAGCGCCCCGCGCTGCCGCTGCCGGTGCTGCTGTTCGCGCAGATCGTCACCGGCGTGCTGGCCAGCGCCCCGGTGACGGCGTGGGAACTGCTGACGCTGGAGCAGCCGCTGCAATGGAACGGCAAGGTCGCGGGCATCCTGCTCTATGTGGCGACCATCCCGTCGCTGCTGGCCTACTTTGCCTGGGACCGCGCCATCGCGCGCGCGGGCGCGCAGCTGCCGGTGTTCTTCATCACGCTGACGCCGGTCTTCGCCGCGCTGCTGTCGACGGTGCTGCTGGGCGACTGGCCGCGCTGGTACCACGGCGTCGGCCTGGCCGCGATCGCGGCCGGGATCTGGCTGGCGCAGCGGCGCTGACAGCGGCCGGCAGCTCAGTGCGCGCCCTCAGCGCGCCATGACCTTGTCCGGCGTCATCGGCGTGCTGCGCAGCCGCCTGCCGCTGGCGTGATAGATCGCATTGCTGATCGCGGCGGCAACGCCCACCAGCCCGATTTCGCCCACGCCCTTGGCGCCCAGGCTGCTGACCACGCGGTCGTCCTCGTCGACGAAGATCACGTCAAGGTGCTGGATATCGGCGTGCGAGGCGATGTGGTACTCGGCGATATTGCGGTTCATGAAGCGGCCGAGCGCATGGTCGCTGTGCGTTTCCTCGTGCAGCGCCTGGCCGATGCCCCACACCATGCCGCCAAGGATCTGGCTGCGCGCGGTCATGGGGTTGATGATGCGGCCCGCCGCCACCGCGCTGACCACACGCGTCACGCGCACGGTGCCCAGCGCCTCGTCGACGCGCGCCTCGCAGAACACGGCCGAGTGCGCGGCGCGCGTGTACTGCTTCTGCTTGAACAGATTGGGCAATTGCAGGAACGATGCCTCGATCTGCTGGCGCCGGGCCGCAGCCAGGATGCCGGTCAGTGGCAACGATACGCCGGGGCTGGCGCGCAGGCTGACCCGGCCGTGCTCGAACACCAGGTCTTCGTAGCGCGCCTGCTCGAAGCCTGAACCTCGCATGCGCCGCGCCATGTGCCACAGCATCCTGCGCAGCTTGTCGCACACGCCGTCGACCGCCGTGCCGACCGTGGCCACATGCGACGAGCCGCCTTCGACGGGCGCCACCGGCAGCTCCGAATCGCCCAGCACGAACGCCACCTGTTCCAGCGGCAGGCCCAGCGACGCGGCGGCGATCTGGCTCATCACCGTCAGCGTGCCGGTGCCGATATCGGTGGCGGCGCTGGCTACCTCGAGCCGGCCGTCGGCGCGCAACACCGCGCGGGCCCGGCTGAACATCTGCAGCGCATCCCAGGTGCCGCTGGCCATGCCCCAGCCGATCAGCTCGTGGCCGTCGCGCATCGAACGCGGCTGCGGTGGCCGCCCGGCCCAGCCGAACCGTTGCGCGCCCTGCGCGTAGCATTCCCGCAGCGCCTTGCTCGAGAACGGCAGGCCGCTGGCGCCGTCGCGCTCGGTGTAGTTCTTGAGCCGCAGCGCCAGCGGGTCCATCCCCACCGCATAGGACAACTCATCCATCGCCACCTCGATCGCATGCACGCCGTGCGCGGCGCCCGGCGCGCGCATGTCGGCCGGCGTGGGCTGGTCCAGGTCGACCAGTTGATAGTCCTGCCGGCGAGTCTCGGACGCATAGAGCTGCGTGGACCAGTTGCCCACCACTTCGACGTAGTGC
>JABFVP010000353.1 GCA_013362725.1 Cupriavidus sp. | reverse complement strand
CCACCTGGGCGGCATGCCCGGCTGCGTGGCGCTGCTGCTGCCCGACTACTGCGCCGAGCCGGAACGGCTGCTGGAGCAGGCCGAGTGGTGCCGCGCGGTGTTCGGCGAGCGCGCCTGGATCGCGCTGGAGCAGTTGCAGGGCCATGCCGATGCCTTGCACCGCGCGCGCCTCGAAGCAGTATCGGCGCAGACCGGCGTGCCGCTGGCCGCGGCCGGCGCGGTCACCATGCATGTGCGCTCGCGCAAGCCGCTGTCCGACGTGCTGACCGCGATCCGGCTGGGCCAGCCGCTGGCCGAGTGCGGCATGGCGCTGGCGCCCAATGCCGAGCAGCACCTGCGCATGCGCCAGGTGCTGTCGCGCCTGTACCCGCGCGAAGCGCTGGCGCAGACGCTGAAGATTGCCGAGTCCTGCGATTTCTCGCTGGGCACGCTGCGCTACGAGTACCCCGAGGAACTGGTGCCGCCCAACGAAACACCGATCTCCTACCTGCGCAAGGAAGTCGAGCGTGGCAAGCGCGAGCGCTTTCCCAATGGTCTCAGGCCGGAGTGGGAAGCGCAGTTGAAGGAAGAGCTGGAACTGATCGAGGAAAAGCACTACGAGCCGTTCTTCCTCACGGTGCACGACATCGTGCGCTTTGCGCGCTCGCGCGGCATCCTGTGCCAGGGGCGCGGCTCCGCCGCCAATTCGCTGGTGTGCTTCTGCCTGTATGTGACCGAGGTCAGCCCCGAGCAGGCCAACCTGCTGTTCGGCCGCTTCCTGTCGCGCGAGCGCGACGAGCCGCCCGATATCGATGTGGATTTCGAGCACCAGCGGCGCGAAGAGGTGATCCAGTACATCTACGACAAATACGGCCGCCATCGCGCCGCGCTGGCGGCGTCGCTGATCACCTACCGTTCGCGCAGCGCCCTGCGCGACGTCGGCCGCGCGCTGGGCATCGACGCCAGCGTGGTCGAGCAGGTGGTCAAGGGCCAGGCGTGGTGGGACGGCGGCCCGGGCTTTGTCGACAAGATCGCCCGCTACGGACTCGATCCCGAGTCCCCGGCGGTGCAGCAGTGGGCCAGCCTGACCGCGCAGCTGCGCGGCTTTCCGCGCCACCTGTCGCAGCACGTGGGCGGTTTCGTGATCGCGCGCCACAAGCTGTCGCGGCTGGTGCCGATCGAGAACGCGGCCATGGCCGACCGCAGCGTGATCCAGTGGGACAAGGACGACCTGGAGTCGCTGGGGCTGCTCAAGGTCGACGTGCTGGCGCTGGGCATGCTGTCGGCGATCCGGCGCGCGCTGGAGATGATCCCCAACCCCAGCCGCGATCCGTCGCGCGCGGGGCTGCCGGCGCGCATGGAGGACATCCCCAAGGAAGACAAGCCGACCTACGACATGATCTGCAAGGCCGACACCATCGGCGTGTTCCAGATCGAGTCGCGCGCGCAGCAGTCGATGCTGCCGCGGCTGCAGCCGCGCCAGTACTACGACCTGGTGGTGGAAGTGGCGATCGTGCGGCCGGGCCCGATCCAGGGCGGCATGGTCCATCCGTACCTGAAGCGGCGCGAGGCCTTTCGCCGCACGCAGAAGCCGCCGGTCTACTTCAACCAGGTAATTGAGAAAGTGCTGGGCCGCACCCTGGGCGTGCCGATCTTCCAGGAGCAGGTGATGCAGCTAGCCATCGACGCGGCGGGTTTCTCGCCCGGGCAGGCGGACCAGCTGCGCCGCTCGATGGCGGCGTGGCGGCGGCGCGGCGACCTGCGCCAGCACCAGGACGCGCTGGTGCGCGCGCTGAAGCGCAACGGCTATCCGGAATCCTTTGCACTGGCGATCTGCAAGCAGATTGAGGGGTTTGGCGAATATGGCTTCCCCGAAAGCCATGCGGCCAGCTTTGCCAAGCTGGTGTATGTGAGTTCATGGCTCAAGCGCCATCATCCGGCGGCGTTCCTGTGCGCGCTGCTGAACAGCCAGCCGATGGGTTTCTATTCGCCTTCGCAACTGGTACAGGACGCGCGCCGCCATGATGTGCAGGTGCTGCCGGTGGATGTCACCATCAGCCGCTGGGACAGCACGCTGGAGCCTGTGCCGGAGTCCGAGGCGCCCAGCATTCGGCAGGACCGGCCGCCGCACCCGCGCGTGCGCCTGGGCCTGGGCCGGATCAAGGGCATGCGCGAGGCCGCCGCGCTGCGCATCGAGGCCGCGCGCGCGCAGCGCGCCTTCGACAGCGTCGAAGACCTGGCGCTGCGTGC
>JABFVP010000316.1 GCA_013362725.1 Cupriavidus sp. | reverse complement strand
GGCCGCGATCGGCGCGTCGGGCCGGTCGGGCACCGCCGAGCGCGAGATCAGGTGCTTGTCCCCGCCCTTGGCCAGCACCAGGAAGCCCATCATCGCGGTCCAGAAGCCGGCCGACACCCATGAGAACAAGATGGCGAACAGCACCAGGATGGCAATCTCGAGCGGATCGGCACCGTGGTACGGCAGCACGTTGGTCATGAAGTACGTGGCCAGCACGGTCTGGATCCCGACCAGGCCGAGCAGCACCCAGCGGCGGTGCGAGCCGGCGGGATGCCATTTGCCTTCGGCATCGGGCCCGTCGTGCAGGGTGTCCCACGTTTCAGGCACCGGCGGGCGGCCCAGCAAGCGGCGCCATGTGTTGCGCATCCAGCCGGTGACGATATGCGGCGGCCACTGGCGCGGCACCATCGAGCTGCGCTCGGGCGCGGGGCCGGTGTCCACCTTCACGGTGCCGTCGTCGCGCCGGCGCAGCAGCGGCGCGCCGCCGACCTGCGGATTGCCGTAGGCCATGGCGAAACGCCGCTGCACCGAAGCGTAGGCGCTGCTGCCGTGCGCCGGCGGCGCTTCCTTGCCGGCCAGGCGCGACTGCAGGCGCGTGATCGCCTCCTGCGCGTCGCGGCCGTCGGCCGTGACCGGGATCACCGGCGTCACCGAAGCCAGCGGCGTGGCGGGTGCCGCCGCGGCGGCGATTCCAGCGCTGTCGGCCAGCAGTTCGCTGCGCACTTCAGGCGATACCGGCAGGCGGTCGAGATAGCGCTCGCATGCCGCCGCCTGGGCCGGTCGCTGCTTTAGGCGGGGGGTAAGATGTAGCTCCACGTCTCGGACAGGGTTGTATTGCCGTTGCGAAGATAGCCGCGCAACTCTACCGGCTTGGTTTCATCCTTGCGGCGCATCAGCATGGTCATGCGCCAGCCGCCGGTCGCGTCATTGCGCTGCACCGACGTCTTCAACAATTCGCCGTTGGCATCGGCCGAAACCACCGGGTCGATGCGCACGTCCGCCGGCAGCCTGCGGAAGGCCGGGCCTTCGAAGTCCACCACCAGCGAAAAGCTCGAGTCTTCCTTGCTGCGGGTCTGGCCCTGGCCCAGGCGGGTCTGGGTCACCCACGACAGCGGCGGCTCCTGCTCGCCGTCCTTCTGCCACAGCAGGCGGTATTCGTAGTCGAAGGGCTGCTTGGGCTTTGGCGGGTTGTCGGGCACCCAGTACGCGACGATGTTGTCGTTGGTCTCGTCCGGCGTCGGGATCTGCACCAGTTCTACCCGCCCCGAGCCCCAATTGCCGCGCGGCTGCACCCAGCCGCTGGGCCGGCGCTCATACCACGCGCCGATCTCCTGGTAGCTGTTGAAGCTGCGGTCGCGCTGCATCAGCCCGAAGCCCTGCGGATTGGTCGCCGCGAACGACGTCACCAGCAGCCGCTTGGGATTGACCAGCGGACGCCAGACCCATTCGCCGGTGCCGAGGTGAATCGACAGGCCGTCCGAGTCATGCACCTCGGGCCGGAAATCCTGCGCCGGCGCCGGCTGGTTCTCGCCGAACAGGTACATGCTGGTCAGCGGCGCGAGGCCAAGCTTGGTCACGTTCTCGCGCAGGTAGAGCCGCGACTTGACCTCCATCGCGGTCTCCGCGCCGGGCTTGATGGTGAAGCGGTACGCCCCGCTCATGCGGCGCGAATCCATCAGCGCGTAGATGGTGATTTCCCTGGCATTGACGCCCGGGCGCTCGATCCAGTATTCGACGAAACGCGGGAACTCCTCGCCCGAATTGAGCGCGGTATCGACAGCGAGGCCGCGCGCCGAGAGTCCGTACCACTGGTCCTTGCCCAGCGCGCGGAAGTAGCTGGCGCCGAGGAACGACGCCAGTTCGTCCTTGCGCTTGCCCTGGTTCAGCGGATACAGGATGCGGAAGCCGGCGTAGCCCAGCCCTTTCAGCTTGGCCGCATCGACCTTGTGCGGGCCGTAGTTGAACGCGGAGGGGTCGAAGCGGAATTCGCGCACGCTGTTGCCCACCACTTCATGGATGCGCACGGGCTGGTCGAACACCATGCCCTCGTGGAAGAACGACAGCTCGAACGGCGAACGCGTGCCGCGCCAGGCGAAGCGCTCGGGCTTGTACTCGATCTCGCGATAACGCTCGTAGGTCAGCTCGCGCAATTCGCGCGGCAGGTTCTGCGCCGGCGCCTTGTAGGGCGACGCGGCCAGCTGGCGCGCGCGCGAGGCGACGGTGTCGAAGTCGAACGCAT
>JABFVP010000117.1 GCA_013362725.1 Cupriavidus sp. | reverse complement strand
GACGCCATCGTGCTGCGCTTTGCCGCCAACGAGTGGCTGATGCAGTCGCTCAACATGACCCGCATCGCCGCGCAGAGCCTGCAGACAGAGAAGCACGCCATCATCTGCGGCTACGGCCGCAGCGGCCAGAACCTGGCGCACATGCTGGAGCGCGAGGGCATCAACTACGTGGCGCTCGACCTGGACCCCGACCGCGTGCGCGAGGCCGCCGCCGCGGGCGATACCGTGGTCTACGGCGACGCGGGCCGGCGCGAGGCGCTGATCGCCGCGGGCCTGCACCGCGCCGCCGCGGTCATCGTGACTTATGCCAACACGCAATCGGCTCTGAAGGTGCTGCACCACGTGCAGGAACTGGCGCCGGCGCTGCCGGTGATCGTGCGCACGGTGGATGATTCCGAACTCGACACGCTGCAGAAGGCTGGCGCCACCGAGGTGGTGCCCGAGATCATCGAAGGCAGCCTGATGCTGGCGTCGCACGCGCTGGTGCTGCTGGGCGTGCCGATGCGGCGCGTGGTGCGCGGCGTGCAGCAGGCGCGCGACGCGCGCTACAGCCTGCTGCGCGGCTATTTCCACGGCCGCGACGATGAAGAGGACATGGTCGAGCGCGACTCGGTGCGGCTGCATTCGGTGTCGCTCGGGCCGCAAGCCACCGCCGTGGGCAGGCGCCTGGGCGTGCTGGGCCTGGAGCGCATCGGGGTCGAGGTGACCGCGGTGCGCCGGCGCGGCATCCGCGCCTTCGATCCCCAGCCCGAGACCGTGCTGGAGCCGGGCGATATCGTCGTGCTGCGCGGCCCGCCCGAGGCGCTGGAGGCCGCGGAGACGCGCATCCTGAACGGCTGAGCGCCGGAACCTGCGCCGCGGCAGGCCTTAGTGCGGGCGCGGCTCGACCCAGGACTCCGGCAGGTTGTCGAGCACCGCGCGCGGATCCAGCGAGCGGATCGGCACGTCGCGATCGGCCGGGATGCGGCCCTCGCCCTGCAGCATCAGGTAGCGCAGGCAGCACACCCGCAGGAAGGACGAGAAGTTGCCCGCGACCGCCTCGCTGCCGCGGTGTCCGGTCAGTTCGTCGTGCAGGCGCGTGATCAGCTGGTTGACGGTCATGCCGTCGCGCTGCGCCAGTTCTTCCAGCACTTCCCAGAACAGGCTTTCCAGCCGGATGCTGGTGGCCGCGCCATGCAGGCGCAGCGAGCGCGACTGGCTCTGGTAAGACGCCGGATTGGCGCGGATAAAGATTTCACACATCGAGGGCTCCCTGGCGGGCGGCGCGGCCGGCAGGCCGTGCATGGCCCGCCGGGTCGGCAAGCCATGCATCGCGCGTGGGGGCGCCGCATGCGGAAAGCACTAATGTACGATCCGCGTGCCCAGCACCGCAAGAAACTGCGCCAGCCAGGCCGGATGCGCGGGCCACGCAGGGGCGGTGACGAGGTTGCCGTCGGTGTGGGCCTGGTCGACCGGGATTTCGGCATAGGTGCCGCCGGCCAGCTTCACCTCCGGCGCGCAGGCCGGGTAGGCCGAGCAGGTCTTGCCTTCCAGCACGCCCGCGGCCGCCAGCAGCTGGGCGCCGTGGCACACCGCGGCAATCGGCTTGCCGGCCTGGGCGAAGTGCCGCACGATCTCAAGCACGCGTGCGTTCAGGCGCAGGTATTCGGGGGCGCGCCCGCCCGGGATGACCAGCGCGTCATAGCCGGCCGGATCGATCTCGGCAAAGGTGGCATTGAGGGTGAAGTTGTGGCCGCGCTTCTCGCTGTAGGTCTGGTCGCCCTCGAAATCATGGATCGCGGTGGCGCACGCGTCGCCCGCGCGCTTGTCGGGACACACGGCATGCACGGTGTGGCCCACCATCTGCAGCGCCTGGAATGGCACCATGGTTTCGTAGTCTTCGGCGTAGTCGCCCACCAGCATCAGAATCTTTTTCGCCATCGTGGTCTCCTGTATGGTTACGGGTGTCCGGCGGGACCATTGTGCTGGGCGCCCCGGCGGCGCGGGTGGTAACTGGTTACCGCGCCGGCCGCATCCCGTTGCCTTCGCTCTCCACCGGCGCGCCGCGCGCCCTCGTACCCAGATCCTTATGGCAGATTCCATCATCCAGTCCCCCGACCTCGGCGACGTCACCGGCTACCTGCGCGAGCGCATCCGTACCGTGCCGGACTGGCCCCAGCCCGGCGTGATGTTCCGCGACATCACGCCGCTGCTGCAGGACCCCAAGACCCTGCGCGTGCTGATCGATGTGTACGTGCACCGCGAAAT
>JABFVP010000484.1 GCA_013362725.1 Cupriavidus sp. | reverse complement strand
GCCAGTGGGGTGGCATGTCCGACTGGTACCAAGCCGACGAGTCGATCCTCAATCCCATGGTCAAGGCGGCGGGCGACAAGTACGCGGCCGAGAAGAAGATCACCCGGCGCGACGCCACAGACTGCGGTGCATGAATGAGTGAACGAAAGGTCCTCCTCGATGTGAACGGCATCGAGGTCATCTACAACCACGTGATCCTGGTGCTCAAGGGCGTGTCGCTGCAGGTGCCCGAAGGGGGCATCGTGGCGCTGCTCGGCGGCAACGGCGCAGGCAAGACCACCACGCTGCGCGCGGTGTCCAACCTGCTGGCAGGCGAGCGCGGGGCGGTGACCAAGGGCAGCATCGAGCTGCGCGGCGAGCGCATCGAGGCGCTGTCGCCGGCCGCGCTGGTCAAGCGCGGCCTGGTGCAGGTGATGGAGGGCAGGCACTGCTTCGCCCACCTCACCATCGAGGAGAACCTGATGACCGGGGCCTATACGCGTGAAGACGGCAAGGCGAACGTGGCGCAGACGCTGGAGAAGGTCTATGCCTACTTCCCTCGCCTGAAGACGCGGCGCAGCTCGCAGGCCGCCTACACCTCGGGCGGCGAGCAGCAGATGTGCGCCATCGGCCGCGCGCTCATGGCCAACCCCAGCATGGTGCTGCTGGACGAGCCCTCGATGGGCCTGGCGCCCCAGATCGTCGAGGAAGTGTTCGGCATCGTGAAGGACCTGAACGAGAAGGAGCGCGTCACCTTCCTCCTGGCCGAGCAGAACACCAACATGGCGCTGCGCTACGCGGACTACGGCTACATCCTGGAGAACGGCCGCGTGGTGATGGACGGCGAGGCGCACAGCCTGCGCGAGAACGAGGACGTGAAGGAGTTCTACCTGGGCGTGGGCGGCGCGGACCGCAAGAGCTTTCGCGACGTGAAGAGCTACAAGCGCCGCAAGCGGTGGCTGGCTTGAACTTGGGCAGGGAACACGACAACACCATGAGCAACAACGACCAGGCCTACTACGACGCACTCGAGACGCGCGAGCCGCAAGAGCGCGAGCGCAGCCTGATGGAGCGCCTGCCAAGGCAGATCGCGCATGCGCAGAAGGCCGCCCCGGCATTGGCCGGCATCCTGGCCGACGTCGATGCATCGCAGGTCGATTCCCGCGCCGCACTGGCCAGGCTGCCGGTCACGCGCAAGAGCGAGCTGCTTGCCCTGCAGCAGAAGGAACGCGCCACCGATGCCTTCGGCGGCTTTGCGGCCATTGGCCGCGGCCCGCTGATGCGCCGCGTGTTCGCCAGCCCCGGCACCATCTACGAACCCGAAGGCGCCGCGCCCGACTACTGGCGAACCGCGCGCGCGCTGTACGCGGCCGGGTTTCGGGCGGGCGAGCTGGTCCACAACTGCTTCAGCTACCACATGACGCCGGCCGGCTCGATCATGGAAACCGGCGCGCACGCGCTGGGTTGCACGGTGTTTGCCGGCGGCACCGGCCAGACCGAACAGCAGGTGGACGCCATTGCCGACCTGAAGCCGGCCGGCTACGCGGGCACGCCGAGCTTCCTGAAGATCATCCTGGAGAAGGCGGCCGAGAAGAAGACAAGGCTCGCGTCCATGACCAAGGCGCTCGTGTCCGGCGAAGCCTGCCCGCCCAGCCTGGTCGAATGGTTCTCATCGCAGCAGGGCATGCAGGTGCTGCAGTGCTACGCCACCGCCGACGTGGGCCTGATCGCGTACGAGACCATGGCGCGGCAGGGCCTGGTGCTGGACGAAGGCGTGATCCTGGAAATCGTGCGGCCGGGCACCGGCGACCCGGTGCCGACAGGCGAAGTGGGCGAGGTGGTGGTGACCACCTTCAACCTGGACTACCCGCTGGTGCGCTTCGGCACCGGCGACCTGTCGGCCCTGATGCCCGGCCCCTGCCCCACCGGCCGGACCAACCAGCGCATCAAGGGCTGGATGGGCCGCGCCGACCAGACCACCAAGGTGCGCGGCATGTTCGTGCATCCCGGCCAGGTGGCCGCCGTCGTCAAGCGCTTTCCGGAAGTGGCGCGCGCGCGCCTGGTGGTGGAAGGCGAGATGGCGGACGACCGCATGACCTTGCGCGTGGAATGCGCGCAGCCACCCGAAGGCCTGGCCGATCGCATGGCCGAGGCGATCCGCGAGGTGACCAAGCTGCGCGGCGACGTGCAGCTGGTGGCACCGGGCAGCCTGCCCAATGACGGCAAGGTCATCGAGGACGCGCGCAGCTACAAGTAGCGTGCAGCGCCGGGGCG
>JABFVP010000471.1 GCA_013362725.1 Cupriavidus sp. | reverse complement strand
GGTCGCGCAGCGGGTTGGTCAGCATGCCGGCGCGCGTGGTCGCGCCCACCAGCGTGAACGGCTGCAGGTCCAGCTTGACCGAGCGCGCCGCCGGGCCTTCGCCGATCATGATGTCGATCTGGTAGTCCTCGAGCGCGGGGTACAGGATTTCCTCGACCACCGGCGAGAGCCGGTGGATCTCGTCGATGAAGAGCACGTCGTTGGCTTCGAGGTTGGTCAGCAGCGCGGCCAGGTCGCCGGGGCGCTCCAGCACCGGGCCGGAGGTCTGGCGCAGGTTGACCCCCATCTCGCGCGCGATGATGTGGGCCAGCGTGGTCTTGCCCAGCCCCGGCGGGCCGAACAGCAGCACGTGGTCGAGCGCCTCGCGGCGCTTGCGCGCCGCGTGCATGAAGATGTCCAGCTGGCCGCGCACCTTTTCCTGGCCGACATACTCGTCCAGCAGCTTGGGCCGCAGTGCGCGCTCGAACGCCTCCTCGTGCGACGAGGCGGGGGTGGCGGCGATCACGCGGGCGGGGGCGGCAAGCTTGTCGGTTTCGATCATGGTGGTCAGGGGCCCTGACTGCGGCAACAAAGCGCCATTCTACGCGCCAATCCGAAGCTCAGCCCTTGGACAGCGCCTTCAGCGCCAGCTTGATGCCCTCCGACACCCCGGTGCCGGCCGGCACCTGCTTGATCGCGGCGGCGGCCTCTTTCTCGGAATAGCCAAGAGCCAGCAGCGCATTGAGCACGTCGACGGCACTGTCGGGCACCGCCGGCGCGCCGGGCGCGTGGCCCAGTTCCGCGCCGAGCTTGCCCTTGAGCTCGAGCAGCAGGCGCTCGGCGGTCTTCTTGCCGATGCCGGGAATGCGCGTCAGGCGCCCGGCTTCCTGCAGCGTGATCGCCTGCGCCAGCTCGGGCACCGACATGCCCGACAGCACCGCCAGCGCCATGCGCGCGCCGATGCCGGTGATCTTGATCAGCTCGCGGAAGGTGTTGCGCTCGGCCGCGCTGCCGAAGCCGTACAGCAGGTGCGCGTCCTCGCGCACGATCAGCTGCGTCAGCAGCGTCACCGGCTGGCCCACCGCGGGCAGGTTGTAGAAGGTGCTCATCGGCACGTCGACCTCGTAGCCGACGCCGTGGCAGTCGACCAGAAGGTGCGGGGGATTTTTCTCGATAAGGGTGCCGGCGATGCGTCCGATCATGGTGCAGGGAGAAAACAGGAGGTCAGGAAAGAGGCGGCCGCCAGTGTAGCGCGGCGGCCGCCCGGCCGGCTCAGTGCGCCGGCTCAGCGTGCCGGGGTATCGACGGCGCGCCGGCCCAGCGCCGGGTCGTCGGTGAAGAAGCCGTCGATGCCGGCCGCGACGAAGGCCTGCACCTCGCGCTCCATGCCGGCCGGGCTGCGCGTGGCCTCGTCGCCGCCGCTCTGCAGCGCCTTCGGAAGGAAGCTGTTTTCCGGGCGGAAGGTGTACGGATGCACGAACAGCCCGGCGGCATGGGCCTGCTGCACCACCGCGGTCGGCGCACCCAGGGCGCCCTGCGCATCGCGCGGCACCACGCTGCTTTTCTCGGGGCCGATGCCGTCGGCGTAGGCCGCGACTTCGCGCAGGCCGGTGGTGCTCAGCATGTCGCCATAGGTGCGGCCGTCGCCGGCGAGCTTCCAGTCGGCCGGGCCCTTGCGCGGGTTGCCGATCAGCTGGACCAGCTTGACGTTGGGCAAGCCGTGGCCCAGCGTGCGCCGCAGCGCGCGCAGGCTGCCGCTTTCGAAACACTGGATGAACACCGGCGCGTTGTGCAGGTAGGGCTGCGCCCGCAGCGCCGCGGCGAGCTTGTCCTCGAGCGGCAGGCCGATGCCGCGGAAGTAGCTGGGGTGCTTCAGTTCCGCATAGATGCCGACGGGTTTGCCGGTGCGCAGCGCGGCCTGCTCGGCCAGGCGCACGATCTCGTCGAAGGACGGCACCTCGAACTGGTCGTTCAGGCGCGCATTGGCCGGGCGCAGGCGCGGGATGCGCTCGCGCGCGCGCAGCGTCTTCAGTTCGGCCAGCGTGAAGTCCTCGGTGAACCAGCCGGTCAGGCGCTCGCCGTCGATTACCTTGGTGCGCTTGCGCTCGGCGAACTGCGGCAGTTCGGCGACGTTGGTGGTGCCGGTGATGTCGTTCTCATGGCGCGCCACCAGCACGCCGTCGCGGGTCATGACGAGGTCGGGCTCGATCGCGTCGGCGCCATCCTCGATCGCCTTGGCATAGGCGGCCAGCGTATGTTCCGGACGCAGCGCGCTGGCACCG
>JABFVP010000699.1 GCA_013362725.1 Cupriavidus sp. | reverse complement strand
AGGAATTCGATCTGGTCCGGATCGTGGTCCAGCACCGTCACGCCTACACCCTGGCTGTACAGCAGGCGCCCGATGATCTGGCCGAATCGCCCGAACCCGGCGATCAGCACCGGGTTGTGCTGCGGCGTGATGACTTCATCCGGCCGCGCCTTGCCGGCGCCGATGCGCGGCGCCACCAGCCGGTCATAGGCCAGCAGCAGCAGCGGCGTGGCCACCATCGACAGCGCCACCACCAGCACCAGCAAGGCCTCGGTCTCGCGCGGCAGCAGCCCGGCGCCGCCGGCGACGCCGAACACCACGAAGGCGAATTCCCCGCCCTGCGAGATCAGCAGCGCGAACAGCAGGCGCTGGCCGCGGGCAATCCCAAAATACCGCGCCAGCAGTGCCAGCACCGAGGTCTTGGCCACCACGAAGGCCGCCACCAGGCCCAGCACCAGCCAGGGCGAGCGCGCCAGCACGGCAAAGTCGATCGACATCCCGACCGCCATGAAGAACAGCCCCAGCAGCAGGCCCTTGAACGGCTCCAGGTCGGCCTCGAGCGCGTGGCGGTATTCCGAATCGGCCAGCAGCACGCCAGCTAGGAAGGTGCCCAGCGCCATCGACAGGCCCACCGCGTCCATCATCAGCGCGATGCCGACCACCAGCAGCAGCGCAAAGGCGGTGAACATCTCGCGCATGTCGGTGCGGGCGATAAACCGCAGCGCCGGCCGCACCAGGTAGCGGCCGCCGGCCACCACCGCGCCGATGACCGCCACCGCCTTGCCGGCCGCCAGCCAGCCGGCAGCGCCGGCGCCGGCCCCTTCGGCGCCTTGCGTGGCCAGCAGCGGCAGCAGCGCGATCATCGGGATCGCGGCGATGTCCTGGAACAGCAGGATGCCGAAGCTGGCGGCTCCCGCCGGCGTGCCGAACAGGTTGCGCTCGGTCAGCGTCGCCAGCGCGATCGCGGTGGACGACAGCGCCAGCCCCAGCCCCGCCACCAGCGCCACCTGCCAGGGCGCGCCGGCCAGCGCCGCGGCCGCGCCGATCACCAGCGCGCACGCGGCAAGCTGCGCGCCGCCGTAGCCGAAGATGCTACGCCGCAGCGCCCACAGCTTGCGCGGCTCCAGTTCCAGGCCGATCACGAACATCATCAGCACCACGCCGAACTCGGAGAAGTGCAGGATCGATTCGACATCGGTCACCAGGCGCAGCGCGAACGGCCCGATCGCCGCCCCGGCCAGCAGGTAGCCCAGCACCGCGCCCAGCCCGCCACGCCGCGCCAGCGGCACCGCCACCACCGCCGCAACCAGGAACACCAGCAGCGCAATCAGGAAATCATGCTGGTTCATGCCTGCACCTCCGCCGGCGCCGGATGCGTGCCCAGCCGCCCGCAGACATGGGCGATATGGTCGGCCAGCGCCTGGGCGTCGGCATTGTGGGCGTCGTGCAGCACCACCGGCGGCAGCCACGTCATGCCGCATAACAGGGCGGTCTGCTCCAGCGGCAGCAGGAATTCGGCGATCGGGTGGCCATGGGTGCCCTCCGGCCCGTACGCGTCAGCCGTGCCGCCGGTGCTGACCACTATCAGCAGCGACTTGCCGCGCAGCGCGGTGCCGCCCGGGCCATAGGCCCAGCCCGGTTCCAGCACCTCGTCCAGCCACAACTTGAGCAGGGCTGGCACGCTGTACCAGCGCACCGGGAACTGCAGCACGATGGTGTCCGACACCGACAGGACCCGCTGCTCCGCGACGACATCGATGTCGTAGTCGACATAGCTGCGGTAGAGGTCGCGTACCTGGACATTCGGCAGCGCGTCCAGCGCGTCGGCCAGCGGCCGGTTCACGCGCGAGCGGCTGGGCGTCGGGTGCGCGTAGATCACAACGATGGGAGACTCGTTCATTGAAAGACGTCAGGGCTGGCTGGGTGATCGGAAAAGTCGACGGGATGTTGAGGAATTGTCGCGTTGCACCAAATCCACAGCTGGCGGCGTGCAACAATTCATCACATTTTTATAACTACTTGTTTTTAAACATCTTTATTTCGCGTTGTGGCCGCGAGGGCTTCTGCTGCAGCGCAGGAAGCTTACGTCAAACTGACAATTCCACTACAATACTTTTCGCGCTGCATCAAGTCGGTGTTTCCCCCGAGTCCCATACGGATGGCAGGGAAAGTGCCTGGAAAAACACCATCGCAGTGCCTATTTTTTATCTGACCGCACCGGAAGGAATCATCGTGAACCCGCTCGAACTGAGCAAGGCCGTCGGCGCACTGACCGACGAAGATCTGCGCAA
>JABFVP010000712.1 GCA_013362725.1 Cupriavidus sp. | reverse complement strand
GACCAGGCCTCGCTGGAGGCGCTGCGCCGGCTGGGCCGCAAGGACTTCCTCGCGCAGCAGCTGGCGATGCCGCTGGCCGATCCGCCCGAGCTGGCGGCCGCCATCGCCGCCCTGCCCAACCTGCACGACGGTGCCGCCGCGCAGGTCCGGGCCGCGCGCGAGGCGCGCCAGCGCATCGATGCCCTGCCCGACGACGCCAGCCGGCAACAGGCGCGCCAGGCGCTAAACCAGCAAGGCCGCGAGCTCGTGGCGGATGTGGCGCGGCGCCACCTGCTGCGCGCGCTGTATTCGCCGGCGCAGCTGCGCGAGCAGATGACATGGTTCTGGATGAACCATTTCAACGTGTATGCGGGCAAGGGCCAGGTCGGGCTGCTGCTGGCCGATTACGAAGAGCGCGCGATCCGGCCGCATGCGCTGGGCCGTTTCCGCGATCTGCTGATGGCCACGGTGACCGCACCGGCGATGCTGGTCTATCTCGACAATGCCCAGAGCAGCGTCAACCGCGTCAATGAGAACTACGCGCGCGAACTGATGGAGCTGCATACGCTGGGCGTTTCTGGCGGCTCCAGCGGATCGCGCTATACGCAGCAGGACGTGCAGGAACTGGCGCGCGTGCTGACCGGCGTGGGCGTGAACCTGCGGGGCACACCGCCGCCGAAGCTGTCCCCTGCGCGCGCAAGCCTGTACCGCAGCGACGGCTTGTTCGAG
Organism: Cupriavidus sp.; assembly: GCA_013362725.1. Taxonomy (GTDB): domain Bacteria; phylum Pseudomonadota; class Gammaproteobacteria; order Burkholderiales; family Burkholderiaceae; genus Cupriavidus. The sequence goes on along the minus strand of JABFVP010000712.1, from coordinate 8,521 downwards.
TTCAATCCCGCGCGCCACGACTTCGGCGCCAAGCTGCTGCTGGGGCAGCGCATCGAGCCATCCGGCTTCGACGAAGTGGCGCGCGCGGTATCGAGGCGTGCGCGCGAGCCGGCCACGGCGCGCTTTGTCAGTGCCAGGCTGGCGACTCACTTCATTGGCGACAATCCGCCGCCCGCGCTGGTCGAGCGCATGGCGCAGACCTTCACCCGCACCGACGGAGATATCGCCGCGGTGCTGCGCACCATGCTGCTGGCGCCCGAGCTGGACCGGCAGGCGGCTGCGTCGCCGCGCAAGTTCAAGGATCCGATGGTCTATGTGGCGTCGTCGCTGCGGCTGGCATATGAAGGCCGGCAGGTGGCCAACCTGCGCCCGGTGATGAACTGGCTCAACCAGCTGGGCGAGCCGCTGTACGGCCACGTCACGCCCGACGGCTACCCGTCGGCGGAAAGCGCGTGGGCCAGTTCGGGGCAGATGGTGCGGCGTTTCGAGATCGCGCGAGCGATCGGCTCGGGGCCGGCGGGGTTGTTCGCGGGCGATGGCACCACGCCGCGCGGCGCGCGCTTCCCGACGATCGGCAACAAGCTCTACTACGACGCGATCGAAGCCAACCTGGGGCCCGCTACGCGCACAGCGCTGAGTCAGGCCGAGTCGCAGGCGGAATGGAACACCCTGCTGCTGGCTTCACCCGAATGGATGCAGCGCTGACGACAACGGAGAGCATCATGCAACGCCGACAATGGCTCAGGACGATGGGTGGCGCCGCGCTCGGGCTGGCGCTGCCCGCCATCGCCTCGCGCGTCTACGCGCTGCCCGCGCAGGCCGACGCGCGTTTCCTGCTGGTATTCCTGCGCGGCGGCTATGACGCCGCCAGCGTGCTGGTGCCGGCCGGCAGCGATTTCTACTACGCGGCGCGGCCCAATATCGCCATCCGCCGCCCGCCCGCGCCGGGTGCCGACGCGGATCCCAATGCCGCGGTGGCGCTGGCATCCGCCTATGGCGCCGACAGCGCCGCGCGCGGCATCGGCGACTGGTCCCTGCATCCGGCCCTGGCCCCGACGCTGCTGCCGTTGTGGCAGCAAGGCCAGCTGGCCTTCGTGCCGTTCGCCGGCACGCACGACCTGTCGCGCAGCCACTTCGAGACCCAGGACGGTATCGAGGCCGGCCTGCCCGGCAACGACGAAAGCCGCCAGGGCGTGGCCGCGCTGCGCGGCAGCGGCTTCCTCAACCGTCTGGCCCAGGCCATGGGCGGCCAGGCCGCACCGGTGGCGTTTACCGACGGGCTGCCGCTGGTGCTGTCAGGCCCGCGCGACGTGCCCAATGTCTCGCTCAAGGGCGCCGGCCGTGCCCCGTTCGATGCGCGCCAGGCGAGGCTGCTGGCGCAGATGTATCGCGGCACGCGCTTCGCGTCACTGATCGACGAGGGTTTCGAGCTGCGCGAGGCCGTCGCGCGCCAGGCGCAGGCGGAAGCGCCAAGCGCTGGCATGGGCGGCATGGCCGGCGCCGGCCCGGCCACGATGGCGTCGCGCCAGCAGGAGATGCAGGCCGCCAGCCGCCGCGCGCTCAGCGCGCGCGGCTTCGAAGTCGAGGCCAGGCGCATGGCGGGGCTGATGCGCGAGCGCTTCAACCTGGGCTATATCGACGAGGGTGGCTGGGACACCCACGTCAACCAGGGCGCCGCGCAGGGCCAGCTGGCCGGGCTGCTCGACAACCTGGGCCGCGGTTTGTCGGCCTTTGCCGCCGAGATGGGTCCAGCGTGGAGCAAGACCACCGTGGTGGTGCTGTCCGAGTTCGGCCGCACCTTCCGCGAGAACGGCACGCGCGGCACCGACCACGGCCACGGCACGGTCTACTGGTTACTGGGCGGCAGCGTGCGCGGGGGTCGCATTGCCGGCGAGCAGGTCGCGGTGGAAGCGGCCACGCTCAACCAGGATCGCGACTGGCCGGTGCGCAACGAGTATCGGGCGCTGCTGGGGGGGCTGTTCCGCAGGCTGTACGGGCTGGATACGGCGCGGCTGGCGCAGGTGTTTCCGGGGGTGGCGGGGCGGGATATTGGGTTGGTGTGAAGTAGCCGGCATTAGCAATCTTGGTGATCGCGGTTTTCAAGAGAATGTGATGCGGTAAAGGTTCTTCAGCTCATTGCGTTCGCCAGATATTTGGCATATGCTGAGGCATATGCTTGGGGGTTATGGATGGCTCAGACTGACGAAATCCGCCATGTAAGACTGTTCCGCAATGGCCGCAACCAGGCGATTCGCATTCCGCGTGAGTTCGAGTTGCCAGGCGAAGAGGCCATCTTGCGTCGTGAAGGCGATCACCTAATCATCGAGCCGGTTGCGTCGATGCCATTGCGAGTCCTGTTGGCGCAATGGGAACCTATCGATGTGGATTGGCCTGGGATCGATAGCCTGCCTGCAGACGATGTCGATCTCTGATGACCTTGTTTCTGCTCGATACCAACATTATTTCGGACGCCATCCGCAATACGCGCGGTGCCTGCGCCGCGCGGATCGCTTCGATCGAGCCCGCCAGCTTGTGCACTTCCATCATCGTGGCGGCTGAACTCCGCTTCGGCGCCGCCAAGAAGGGCTCCGCAGCGTTGAGTGAACGTGTCAGGGACGCCCTCGCGGGGCTGCGGGTGTTGCCGCTGGACGGCGATGCCGATGTTCGCTATGGCAGCTTACGCGCTGCCTTGGAAAACAGTGGCCGGGTGATTGGAGCCAATGACATGCTGATTGCCGCGCATGCTCTGTCACTCGATGCCGTGCTGGTAACCGACAACATTGGGGAATTTGCGCGCGTGAAGGGATTGCGCTGTGAAAACTGGCTGAATCCCATATAGAAGCGGGCGGGCAGTTTTCCCATCTGCTGCGGGGCGGCAACGCTCCAACGTTAGCCCGGTGCAGCGTTGGGCAAGGCGCCGCTTGCCGGCGCCGGAGCATTGGTCGGTGGAGCATAAGCGGGCGGGGCAGCAGGCGCAGGCACCGCTGGTGGGATCGGGACGCCCGGATAGGCGGCCGAACCTGAAGCCGCTGGCGACACCGGCGCCGCCGACGCCGGCGGCGCATCCCCAGCGCGTGCCGCGGCGGCGTCCGTAGCGAAGCCCGGCGGCACCGCCATCACCGTCTCCCCCCGATCCAACGCCAGGCTGGATTCATCGTGGTCTCCATCCGCCACCGCGGCCGAGGCCGCGCCTGCCGGTGGCGCGTTCTCGGCTTCCTGCGCCGGCAAGACCGGGCGGCGCGGCGCCGGGCGCGGTGCCGGGGTTTCGCTGGCCTTGTCGCGCGTGAACAGCTGGCTGAACCAGCCGCGCAGCTGCGTGCCCAGCGAGGCGAACAGATGCGTTTCCTCGTGCTCGGCAAAGCGCGCGCGGCCATCGATGATGCGCGCGCGCAGGGCGCGCTGGTAGAAATCGCCCACCATCGGCAGCGCGCTGTGCGCCCCCTGGCCCCAGTAGTCGCTGCGCAGCGTGATGCGGCTGTCGTTGAAGCCGACCCAGGCGCCCGCCACCAGTTCCGGATGCATCAGGATGAACCAGCCGTCGGCATTGTCCTGGGTGGTGCCGGTCTTGCCGGCGACGTCGGCGCGGATGCCGAAGCGCGAACGGATGCCGGCGCCGGTGCCGCGGTCGATCACGTCGCGCATCACGTCGAGCAGGGTTTGCGTGGCGGCGGCAGGCAGCGCGTGCTCGGCGCGCGCGGGGCGGAACACCTGCAGCACATTGCCCTGGCGGTCTTCGATGCGCGTCACCATGGTCGGTGCGATGTAGTCGCCGGCATTCGCGATGGTGCCGTAGGCAGCCACCATTTCCTTCAGCGTGACCGGGCTGGTGCCCAGAGCCAGCGACGGCACCACGTCGAGCTGGCTGTCGCGCACGCCCATGTTGCGCGCCAGGCGCGCCACGCGCGCGGGGCCCACTTCCTGCATCAGCTGCGCGGTGATGGTGTTGCGCGAATAGACCAGGCCGTCGCGCAGCGTCATGGCGCGGCCGGTGGGGCGGCCTTCGTCGCTGGGGCGCCAGATCTCGCCGCCGGCCAGCTCGATTTCCACCGGCTGGTCCACCAGCGTGTCGTCTGGAGTCTTGCCCTCGTCGAAGGCCGCCCCGTAGACGAAGGGCTTGAAGGTCGAACCCGGCTGGCGGCGCGCCTGCTGTACGTGGTCGAACGCGTCCTGGGTGTAGTCGCGGCTGCCGACCCAGGCCCGGATCTCGCCGTTGCGCGGGTCGAGCGCCAGGAAGCCGGCCTGGATCCGGGTCTTGCTCTGGTGCAGCGCGCGCAGGAAGGCGCTGTCGGCCATCAGCTGGCGCAGCGCCTCGTCCGGCGCGGTGCCGGCGGCGACGGCGGCGCGGTACTCCGGGGTCTCGCGCACCAGGGCCTGCACCAGCGGCTTGTTGGCGGCCCAGCCCGCGCGCGGCGCCCAGGCGGCGTTGGCGACCGCCTGCAGCCGGTTGCCCTGCTGCACCACGGCCTGCGTGGCCATGGCCTGCAGGCGCGCGTCGATGGTGGTGTGGACCACCAGGCCGTCGGCGTAGATGTCGTAACCGTTGCGGTCGGCCCAGCCGATCAGCCACTTGCGCAGCTGCTGCGCAAAGTGGGGCGCGGGGCCGGGCGGCTCGGTCTGGCGCTCGAAGTCGATGCGCAGCGGGCGCTTTTTCAGCTGCTCGTAGCGCGCCGCGTCGAGCTTGCCGCGCTTGACCATCTGGCCCAGCACGGTATTGCGCCGGTCGAGCGCGCGCTCCGGGTTGAGCACCGGGTTGTAGTAGCTGTTGCCCTTAAGCATGCCGATCAGCGTGGCGCTCTGCAGCACGTCGAGCGAGCGGGCGGGGCGGTCGAAATAGGTGCGCGCCGCCATCTCGATGCCGAAGGCGTTGTACAGGAACGGCACCGTGTTGAGATAGGTCTCGAGGATCTCGTCCTTGGTGTAGAGCGCCTCGATCTTCAGCGCGGTGATCGCTTCCTTGAGCTTGCGCGTCAGCGTGGGGGCGCGGCCGATCTCGTCGGGATAGAGATTGCGCGCCAGCTGCTGGGTGATGGTGGACCCGCCCTGGCGGTCGCCGGAAAACGTATGCAGCGCGGCCGAGGCGATGCGGCGCCAGTCCAGGCCGTGGTGCTGGTAGAAGCGGTGGTCTTCGGTGGCGATCAGCGCCGCCACCACGTTGGGCGAGATCTGCTTGAGCGGCACCCAGTCGCGATTGGCCCACTTGAACACCGCCAGCTCCTTGCCGTCGGCGGACAGCACCTGGGCCGGCTGCTCGGACTTGGCCTTGCGGATATCGCTGATGCCCGGCGTGAACGGGATCAGCACCAGCACATAGAGCAGCAACGCCGCCGGAAGCGCGGCCAGGCCGAACAGCAGGCCGCGCCGGGTGGGGCGCAGCGTGCCGGGCCGCGTCACGCCGGCGCGCGCGGTGTGCGCCGACAGTCGGGACAGGCCTTGCCGGACGGGGGCGGGCAGTGAGGCAGGGAACGAGGCAAGCAGCGGGGCAAGCCGGGTCTTGATCTCAGCCAGCTTCATGAGGCGAAGCGGTCGAGGCACAGGCGCGGGGCGGCACGGAACACTGGCATTACCGTCGTCGGAAAAGCCTGCATCCTACCAAAACGTTCTCGCCGGTTACAGGGAAAACCCCCAGCCGGGCGCGATGCGCCACTTCCTGCTGCGAAGCATGGGTCACAAAGCTTTCATATTGCGCCGCCACAATGCCGGGGCCGCCAATCGTGCGGACGATGCGCCGTTGCCGGGGTGCCCGGCTGGGCCGGATCCCCATGGCTATCCATGGCGATCAGGGCCTTGGGTCCGGTGCGGTGTCGTGCCTCAACAGAACACAGAGAAATTACAGTGAAGAAAGCTCTCCTTGCAATGACGGCAGCAGCGGCCGCGTCGGCCGCATCCGGGGTGGCGTCGGCCCAGTCCACGTCCAACGTGACGCTCTACGGAATCGTCGATGCCGGCGTCGAAGTGATCAGCCACGTGCCGGGCAGCGGCGGCGCCGAAGGCACGGCGGTGCGCCTGAACTCGGGCAACCTGTCCGGCTCGCGCTGGGGCCTGCGGGGCACCGAAGACCTGGGCGGCGGCCTGAAGGGCATCTTCGTGCTGGAAAGCGGCTTCGACGTCGATACCGGCACCTCGGGCCAGGGCAACCGCCTGTTCGGCCGCCAGGCCTACGTCGGCCTGCAGGGCGGCTGGGGCGCGCTGACGCTGGGCCGCCAGCAGAATGCGCTGTACGACCTGTTCGGCGCCTTCGACCCGATGGGCGTGGGCCCGCGCTACTCGCTCAACAGCGTCGATTCGGCCTTCAACGGCCGCGCCGACAACGCCGTCAAGTACACCGGCAAGTTCGGCGGCCTGACCGCCACCGGCTTCTACAGCTTCGGCCGCGACAACAACGAAATTCCGGGCGAGACCAAGGTCGGGCGCAACTTCGGCGGCGGCCTGTCGTATGCGATGGGCGGCTTCTCGGTCGGCGCAGCGTATGACCAGTTCCAGGGCGGCACGGTGGCGCTGCAGGACCGCGCCGCCAAGCGCGCGGCGGTGGGCACGGCCTACGCCTTCGGCGGCGCCAAGGTGTTCGCGGGCTACCGCTGGCTGCGCGACGACGGCGTGTCCAGCGCCACCGCAGCCACGACCCGCAGCAACGTCTACTGGGCCGGCGCGCAGTACCGCTTCACCCCGGCGTTCCTGCTGACCGGCGCGGCGTACTACAACGACACCCGCAACAGCGACGCGGATCCGTGGATGTTCGTGCTGTCGGCGGACTACTCGCTGTCCAAGCGCACCGACGTGTACCTGAACGTGGGCTACTCGAAGAACAAGTCGGGCTCGGCGCTGGGCCTGAACGGCGTGGGCACCGTGGTTGCCGGCGAGAACCAGACCGGCGCCACCATCGGCCTGCGTCATCGCTTCTGAGCGTCACTGCCTGATGCCCGCCCGGCCGGCTGCCATGCCAGCACGGGCGGGTGCTTAACTCTCATATCGACACCTGCGGCTGGTTTTGCGGGGTTCGTTGGGCCGGTTGCCTTGATCGGCCCTTTTTTCCTTGGTCCGGGTGCTTCGCTGCTCCATCGGCGCCATGGCTCCGGAGTTTGTCCGAGTCCCTACCGATACCCCGCCGCCCCAATAAACTGCCCGAACCGCTCGCACCAGATCACCACCGCCGCATACCGGGACGGATCCACCCCGGCCGGCAGATCCACGGTGAAATTGCCGAAGGTCTTCAGTTCAGCCACCTGCAGGGACTGGTCCTTGATCCGCAGGAAGGCTTGCTTGTTGTCGACGAATGCCGGCGCCAGGTAGATCCGGTAATCGGGCCCCGGTGCCACGCTGCCTTCGAAGGCGAGCGCCCCGGCCGAGACATGAAGCCGGCCGCTGGCCCAGTGCAGCGCGTCGCTGCCGGCCAGGTCCTTGCGGAAGGTGCCGGCATAGCGCGCCTGTTGCGATATCGCCTGTACCTGTGCGGCGCTGGCGCCAGGCTGCGCCGTCAGGATCGGCAGGACGTAGATGCCCGCGGCGAAGCCGACGGCCAGCATGGCGAGGTGGGTCACGACGAGGATGGCGGGCCGGGCAGGCATGTCTGGCTCCAGGAGGCACGAAGAATGCCGGTATGTCGGCGCTGGCGCCGTAACCTGACAGCGCCGTCGCGTGTTGGCGGCCTTGGCACATTCGCAACGGTTTCACCAATCCAACACATGGAAGTGGTTATGATCTGGTAGTTGCCCTGTCGAGAAGCTGCCTATGACCCTCCACGTCACGATCCGCACCATCCGTACCGGCACCATGCAATCCGCGCGCTACCAGGCGCGCGTCTACCTGACCACCGATGCCGAGGCCCTGCCGTTGCTGGCAACGGATTGGAGCGAGCGCGAGGCCGAAGCCTTCCGTACCGCACAGTTCTGGGCGCAGCGCCACGCTTATGTGGTGTCTAATCCACGCGCAGGAACGTTCTACGGCGTATCGGGCCGGCGCTGAAGCCGGCCAGCCGCCTCCCCGCAGCGCTTATCTGACCTGCGTTCCGGACGCTGCCGGCGGCCGGGCAGGCCTGGCGGAGCCCGGCGCGGTGCGGGCCGGGCCCATGGCGTCCAGCGCCCTGGCCGCCGCCAGATGCTGCGGAATCATCAGCCCCTGGCGCGCCGTGGCCACCGCAATCTGTCCGCCCTGGGCGCTGCCGCGCGCGACCAGGTCGCGCCCGTTGCGGTAGACCAGCCGCGTCAGGTCGGCCACTTCGGCGTCGGACAGGTCCGGGCCGGTCACCAGCACGGCCGCGGTGGCGATGGTGCGCACCGGCGCACTCAGGCCGGGATAGGTGCCGGGCGCGATCGATGCGCGGAAATAGCCCGCCTTGCGGCCCACCAGCGCGACGATCGCCTTTTCGTCCAGCGGCAGCAGCCGCAGCGGCATTTCTGCGAGCGCATCGCGGATGCTGTCGGCGGGCACGCCGATCACCTGGATCACGGCGTCGACCTGGTTCTGGCGCAGCGCCACCAGGCCGGTGCTCAGTCCGACTTCCTCGGCCTTGAAGTCCTGGTCCGCC
>JABFVP010000003.1 GCA_013362725.1 Cupriavidus sp. | reverse complement strand
ACGCTGACGTCGGCCGATTCAGGTGCCGCCGTCGAGGAGCGCGATCAGGCGCAGCGGAATCGGGGCTGCATCCAGTTCTGGGCGTAGCGGCGCTCACTGGCATAGCCGCTGCTGTTGCCGTAGCCGACGCCGAACTCACGCTCCCTGTGGATGTGACGGACCGGCAACGGGGTGACCGTGGCGCGCGGCGCCGGGGCGGTGACGTTGGACGGAAGGGGGCGGAGGACGGCGTTCATGGCGGTTTCCTGGATGTCTTGGGAGAGGCGGTTACTCGGTGCTGCGGTGGACGGGACGGCGCGGGTGTGCGGATCAGGCGAAGCGGAAGCGCGCCGGGGCCCAGTCGGAGGTGTAGCGGCGGGCGCTGGCATAGCCGGAGCTGTTGCCGTAGCCGACGCCGAAGTCGCGTTCGCGGTGCTGGCTGCGCGGGGTGGCGTTGACGGCGGCGGCGCGGGCCGGGTTGACGCTGGACTTGGCGGAACTCAGGGGGAGCAGAGCGTTCATGGCGGTGTCCTTCTTGGCGGGGGTGTGAACTAGTGTGTTGGTAAAGTACAACACCAGATCGATTCCGCCATGGGCCAGAAGTCACCCCACCGAAGACCTACCTGCGAAACCTGTCTTGAAGGGGGTGCGGCACAGCCGGAACTCCTTGATCAGATAGGGTTTTCGCCAAAAGCGTTGCCATGACTGATGGCACAGTCGGGCGGCGACCGGCGCAGGCGGGCACCGCCGGGGCCGCACAGGCCGACGGGCAGGGTGCCGGGCGTCATGTTCAGGCGGCTGACCGCGCGGTCCCGCCGGGGGGCCGGAAGTCACGACTGCGCGAAACCGGCCCGGCGGGGGCGGCGGAGCCGGCCTCGAGGATGGGCGCTGGGCCGGCGGAACCGGCCTAGAGGATGGGCGCCAGGCCCGCGCCGAAGGCGGTGAAGATGCGCGTGGTGATGCCCTTCAGGCCCAGGTCGACCTCGGGGAAATCGCCCACCGGCCGGTAACAGGCACGGAAGCCCGGGTCGCTGGGCAGCAGCGGCTGCGGGCACTCCGGCCCGGGCACGAACTCGTAGCTGGTGGCGTAGCGCATCGGCCAGAAATCGAACACCGGCAGCGCCTCGAACATCTTGCCCACCGAGTAGTCCAGGCCGGAGAACACCGGCGGCTTGTCGCGCCGCGCGATCGCCCACGAGTTGGCCGGCGCGATGTCGCGACGGATGCTGTCGCCCAGCGCCTTGGCGAAGGCCGCGTCCTCGATCACCACCGCGCTTTCGGTGTTGTACTGGTCGCCGCGCGGGTCGAAGTTGTGCGTGCCGACCACGCCGATGCGGTTGTCGATCACCAGCGACTTGGCGTGCATGCCGATGCGCACGCCGGCGCGCTTGAGCGGCACCGGCTGGGCGGTGCGGCGCGAGGCGTGGCGCAATGCGGCGTACTCGCGCGACAGCGCGCGACGGTACTGCTCGCGGTCGATCGCGCTACGGCGGTCGTAGCGTTCGCGCAGTTCCTTGCGTGCGGCCGGCGACAGGCCGACGTTGTCCGGCGTGGCCTCTTCATCGTCGTCGACCGGCGTGATGCTCTCGCCGCTGACCGCGCGCGTGGCCGACACCGACGCGGGGTCGGCACCGCTGTCGGTCGCCGGCAGCTCGCCGCGCTCCTGCAGGTTCTCCAGCGCGCCGGTGGCGGCGACGTCGATCGGCGCGTCGGTCGGGAACGGTTTGTACTCGAAGATGTTGAAACCGAACTCGCGCAGGTAGCGGCGCTTGTACTTGTACGACAGCGCGTAGGCGATGAAGGCGTCGGTCGCCGCCAGGCTGTTGGTGGAAATGATGATGCGCGGCCGCTTCTCACGCTGGTGCAGGCCGCGGAACATGTCCTGCGCGGCATTCGACAGCACCAGGTACGGCGTCTGCAGCATCACCTCGTCCTGGGCCGATTCGATCAGGCCGCGCAGCGAGTTGGACGCCACTTCCTGGTCGCTGGAATGGGCGTGGTGCTTCTCCGGCGTGTCGGAGATGTAGCGCACGGCGCCGACGGCGAGCGCACGGCTGCCCAGGCGCTGCGTCACCAGTGCGGCATCGCTGGCGTCCTCGCGCATGGCCTGCGCGCGCTCGGGGCGGTCGAAACTCGCCGCCGGCAACGGCGGCACGCCGCCCTTGAGCACGCGCCGGCCGACGTCGTTGAGGCGCTCCACGGGCACGGCGCGGCGGTCGCTCCAGAACAGGTTGAAGTCGATGCCCATGTCGCGCGCCACCGGGCCGGCGACCAGCAGGTCGCGGTCGCGGAAGTTGTACTCGTCGTCCC
>JABFVP010000209.1 GCA_013362725.1 Cupriavidus sp. | reverse complement strand
GATCTCGGCCAGGTCGCGCACCATCGAATCGACGGCGGAAGCCTGCTCCTGCTTGCGGCGCCCGGTGCGGCGCGCGGTGCCGGCGTACAGCTCGGCTTCGGTGACGAAGGCCAGCCGTGCCTGCGGCAGCGCAAAGCCGCTCTGCAGCGGCGCCACCGCGATCGAGAAATGCGCGTCGCCGGCGAGGAACGCGGCAAAGTCGTCGACCGGATGCGGGCGCAGGCCGCTTTCGGCAAACAGCTGCAGCAGCGTCTCGCGCCGTCCGGCGGAATCGGCGCACATCAGCACGCGGGTCTGCTGGTCGAGCAGCAGCGACTCCAGGTTGACCAGCGGGTCTTCGGCGCGGCGGTTGACCGAGACGTCGGGCAGCATCACCGAGAACGCCGGCTGGTCGGCGTTGGCTTCCACCTGCAGCACCAGCCGCGCCATCGGCTTGGCGGCGACGAAAAACTGTTCCTCCGACAGGAACAGGTCCGCGGGCGGCAGCAGCGGGCGCTCGCGGTCGTGGCGCATGAAGTTGTAGCGCTGGGTGGTGTCGGCCCAGAAGCGGCGGATCGCTTCGTCGACGTTGCCGGCAAACACCAGCTGGGTGTCGGCGGGCAAGTAGTCGAACACGGTGGCGCTGTGCTCGAAGAACAGCGGCAGGTAATACTCGATGCCGGCCGACGGCACGCCGTTGCCGATGTCCTTGTAGATCGGCGACTTGGTCGGGTCGCCTTCGAACACTTCGCGCCAGCGGCCGCGGAAGGCGGTGCGCGCCGCTTCGTCGAGCGGGAACTCGCGCCCGGGCAGCAGCCGCACTTCCTTGACCGGATACAGGCTGCGCTGGGTGTCCGGATCGAAGGCGCGGATGGTCTCGATCTCGTCGCCGAACAGGTCGATGCGGTACGGCAGCGCCGAGCCCATCGGGTACAGGTCGATCAGGCCGCCGCGCACGCTGTATTCGCCCGGCCTCATCACCGCGCTGACATGCTCGTAGCCGGCCAGCGTGAACTGCGCCTTGAGCGCGGCCTCGTCGAGCCGCTCGCCCTGTTTGAAGAAGAAGGTGTAGGCAGCCAGGAAGGCCGGCGGCGCCAGCCGGTACAGCGCGGTGGTGGCGGGCACCAGCATCACGTCGCACTGGCCGGTCTGGATGTCGTGCAGTGTCGCCAGCCGTTCGGAGACCAGGTCCTGGTGCGGCGAGAAGCTGTCGTAGGGCAGGGTTTCCCAGTCGGGCAGCAGCCGCACGCGCAGCTCCGGCGCAAACCACGGGATTTCCTCGGCCAGGCGCTGCGCATCGACGGCATGCGAGCACACCACCGCCAGCATCGGCGCGCGCTCGCGGTGCTGGCGCGCGTACGCGGCCACCGCCAGCGCATCGGCCGAGCCGCGCAGGCCTGTCACGCTGTGGCGCAGCCCCGGCTTGACCAGCGGCAGGTTGACAAAGGGAAAGGCGGGCGTGGCGTCAGGCATGTCGGCAGGAGGCGTTCAAAACGACGACGCCCCGCCGGCATCGCGGGCGGGGGTCGGAACAGGGACTTCAGGTGCCGGAGCGCCTGCCAGGCATGGTGGCACGGCATGGCGACGGGCAAGGGCCGTATTATAGAATGCGCACCGGTTGTCCCGCTGCCGCCCCGTGGTGCCGCACCATCGGCCGGGCCGGGGGCAGTCCGCGCTTCTTTTCACTCCACGCCGATCCTGTGTCCGCTCGCCGCTTTGCCCTGATTCCCTGTGCCGGTACCGGCAGCCGCGCCGGCGGCACCGTGCCCAAGCAATACCAGACCGTGGCCGGCCGGCCGATGATCTGGTACGCGCTGGCGGCGTTCTCGGCGTGCGACGCCATCAACGCCACCGCGCTGGTGCTGGCGCCCGACGACATGCCGCTGGAATCGCGCTTCGGCGCGGCCGCGTTTGCCGGGCTGCGCTTCGATACCGCCTTTGTCGGCGGCGACAGCCGCCATGCGTCGGTGCTGGCCGGCCTGCATCACCTGGCGCAGCTGGGCGCGACCGACGCCGACTGGGTGCTGGTGCACGATGCCGCGCGCCCGGGCCTGACCCCGTCAATGGTCCACGCGCTGGTGCGCGCGGTCGAAAGCGACGGCGACGACGATCCGGACGCCGCCATCGGCGGCATCCTGGCGGTGCCGGTGCCGGATACGCTCAAGCGCGCCCAGGACGATGCCCGCATCGGCGCCACGGTGCCGCGCGAAGGGCTGTGGCAGGCCCAGACGCCGCAGATGTTCCGCGTGGGCGTGCTGCGCCAGGCGCTGCAGGACGCCATGGCGGCCGGCGCAGTGGTGACCGACGAGGCCAGCGCGATCGAGCGCCTGGGCCTGCATCCGCGGCTGGTGAACGGCTCGCTGCGCAATTTCAAGGTGACTTACCCGGAGGACTTCGCGCTCGCCGAAGTGCTGCTGGGCAGCCACGCCAAAGGAGCATGACCGCATGATGCCTTTCGATATCCGGGTGGGACAGGGCTATGACGTCCACGCGCTGGTGCCCGGCCGCAAGCTGATCCTGGGCGGGGTCGAGATCCCGCACGACCGTGGCCTGCTGGGCCATTCCGATGCCGATGCGCTGCTGCACGCGGTCACCGACGCGCTCTTCGGCGCGGCCGCGCTGGGCGATATCGGCCGCCATTTCCCTGACACCGACGCGCAGTTCGCCGGCGCCGACAGCCGCGCGCTGCTGCGCGAGGCGGCGCGCCGCGTGCGCGCGGCCGGCTATGAGATCGGCAATGTCGACGCCACGGTGATCGCGCAGGCGCCCAAGCTGGCGCCGCATATCGGCGCCATGGTGGCCAACCTGGCCGAAGACCTGGCGATCGCGCGCGGGCGCTGCAACGTCAAGGCCAAGACCAACGAAAAGCTTGGCTTCGAAGGGCGCCAGGAAGGCATCGTGGCGCAGGCCGCGGTGTTGCTCTGGCGCGCCTCGGTGGCGGACGCGCAAGACTGATGGGATGCGCCGGTGCCGTCAGGGCGCCGGGGGGGCTTCCGGCGGGATGGCGTAGGTGTAGTCGATCAGGCGCGCCATCGCGCCGCTGCGTGCGCCGGCCTCGGTGCGCTTGGTGAATCCCATCTGCTGGCACAGGCGGTTCGCCGACGCCATTTCCGGCATGGCGCGCACCACCAGCGTCGACGCGCCGATATCGCGCGCGCGCTGGATGCAGATCTGCATCAGCGTGCGTCCCAGCCCCAGGCCGCGCGCCTGCGGGCTGACCGACAGCAGTCGCGCCTCGGGCTGGGTCAGGGTGATGGTGCTGCCGTCCAGTGCCGGCAGTGTCGCGCCCGGGTGGCAGAACAGCACCGCGCCCATGATGCCGTGATCGGTCTCCGCCACCCACCATTCCATGTCGGGGTTGCTGGTCGCCAGCACGGCCTGCATGCCACGCTGGAACGAGGCGCGGCAATCTTCCATGATGGCCAGCTCATATTGCCCGTAGGCCTGTTGCGTGACGGCGGCGATATCGCCCCAGTCGTGCACCGCCGCCAGGCGGTAGTGGAAGCGGGGGGAGGTCGGCGAAGGCAGGGTCATGGCTGGCTGAAAGTGCGGTTCCTGCCTGGATTGTAGGCGGATCGCCGCGCCTGCGCAGGATGCGGCCATGACGGTTGCAGGATGGGAACAGCCGGCAAGTTCCGATGGGAAGCTGCCGGCTGTTGTGCTACGGCGCCCGTTGCCGGGGGCCAGGGAGGGCGCGGGGGCGCGCTGATGGCTTGGCGGGGCGCTTACTGTGCCGCAATGACGTTGGCGGCGGCCACGATCACCGCGGCAATGCGGCCGACGTCGCGCAGCTGCTGCGCGGTCATGCCCTGTTCGTTCTTCAGCAGCTGGTAGTGCGACTTCACGCAGAAGTGGCACTTGCCGACGATCGACGCGGCCAGCGCGTACATCTCGAAGCGGCGCTTGTCCACGCCGCCATGGGTGGCGTAGGCGTTCATGCGCAGCCCGGCCGGCTGGCTGGCCAGGTCCGGATCATCCGCCATCTCGACATACGGGTACCAGGTGTTGTTCATGCCCATCAGCGCCGCCGCGGTCAGCGCGCCGTTGGTTTCCTCGGGCGACAGCACGCCGGCATTGCGGATGGCGTCCACCAGCACCTTGCTCTGCGCCGCGAATGCCGCCGCCAGCGCCACGCCGACCGCATCGTTGCCTTCCAGCGAGGAACGGGCGATGGTGCCGTCCACGTTCAGGCGGATGTCCTTGGCGTAGTCCGGGATGAGGTTCTTAATCGTGCTGAGGAATTCCATTTATTTCTCCTATCGATCAGGGCTCAAAAAACCCGCGCAAGCGGGTTTCGATGCAGAGGGCGGGCCCTCCGCGGATCGCCACGGCGTCTGGCGACGGTCAGAAATTACAGCGTGGCGCCACCAACGGCACGGTTGCACGGGCACAGCTCGTCGGTCTGCAGGCCGTCCAGGATACGCAGGACTTCGTCCGGGTTGCGGCCGACGTTCAGGTTGTTCACCGAAACGTGCTGGATGGTGTTTTCCGGGTCGACGATGAAGGTGGCGCGCAGGGCCACGCCGGCGGCGTGGTCACGCACGCCCAGCTGGTCGATCAGCGAACCGGTCACGTCGGCGAATTGCCACTGGTTCAGCTTGTTCAGGTCCTTGTGTTCGCGGCGCCATGCCAGCTTGACGAACTCATTGTCGGTCGAGCCGCCCAGCACGATCGCATCGCGGTCGGCGAAGTCGCCGTTCAGCTTGGCGAAGGCCACGATTTCGGTCGGGCACACGAAGGTGAAGTCCTTCGGGTAGAAGTAGATGATCTTCCACTTGCCTTCGAACGACTTCTCAGTGATGTCTTCGAAAGCCGACTGGCCGTTCTCTTCGTGATTGTTGAAACCCGGCTTGACACCGACGACGTGGAAGGCTTCGAGCTTGTCACCAACGGTCTTCATAGACTTCTCCTGATACGGTTGCAATGAGAGCGGTGCCGCCGCCGCGTGCCCCGGCGTGGGACCGGTGTGACGGCTGCTGCGGCGGCGTACCGCGACAAAACGTGATTATGCGTCATCATCGGGACCCGGGCTAATTGATATTCTCAAACGGTCCGATAGGCAAAGCATGGGGTGCGTCGTCGCGCCAGCGCCGCCGATGCGATAGGGCAGTATGCCATGCACGATGACCCCGCTCATGGCAACTTGGTGACGGTCGCGGCGAAATCAAGCCGCCTGCATTGCCGCCTCGCTGCCGCGGCGCACGCGGAAGATCACCAGTGTGGCAACCAGCCCGCACAGCGCGGCGAACATCAGCCACAGGCCCGGCGCGGCCTTGTTGCCAGTGGCGTGGATCAGGTAGGTCGAGATCGCCGGGGTGAAGCCGCCGAACAGCGCGGTCGCCAGGCTGTAGGCCAGAGAGAAGCCGGTGGTGCGCACCGCGGGCGGCATGATCTCGGTCAGTGCCACCACCATCGCGCCGTTATAGCTGCCGTACAGGAACGACAGCCACAACTCCACCATCAACAGCCGCGCGAACGACGGCTCGGCCACCAGCCACGACACCGCCGGGTACGCGGTCAGCAGCGTCGCCACCGTGAAGCCCAGCAGCAGCGGCTTGCGCCCGACCCGGTCCGACAGCGCACCCATCAGCGGCAGCCAGATGAAGTTGGACAGGCCCACGCACATGGTGACGATCAGGTTGTCGGTGTCGTCCAGCCGGAGCACGGTCTTGCCGAAGGTCGGCGTGTAGGCGGTGATCATGTAGAACGAAACCGTGGTCATCACCACCATCATGCAGCCGGCCAGGATGATGCGCCAGTTCTCCAGCATCGACCGGTAGATCTCGCCGATCGCCGGGCGATGCTTGCGCGCCTTGAAGGCCTCGGTCTCCTCGAGCGAACGGCGGATCAGGAACAGGAACGGCACGATCAGGCAGCCGACCAGGAACGGAATGCGCCAGCCCCATTCGTCCATCTGCGCCGGCGCCAGCGTGCCATGCAGGATCACGCCGAGCAACCCGGCGAAGATCACCGCCACCTGCTGGCTGCCCGACTGCCAGGCGACATAGAAGCCCTTGCGCCCGGGTTTGGCGATCTCGGACAGGTAGACCGAGACCCCGCCCAGCTCCACGCCCGCGGAAAAGCCCTGCAGCAGACGTCCCGCCAGCACCAGCAGCGGCGCGGCCACGCCGATGCTGGCATAGCCGGGCACGCAGGCGATCAGCAGCGTGCCCATGGCCATCAGCACCAGCGTCAGGATCAGGCCCTTGCGGCGGCCGTGGTGGTCGATATACGCGCCCAGCACGATCGCCCCCAGCGGCCGCATCAGGAAGCCCGCGCCAAAGGTGGCGAGCGAAAGCATCAGCGAGGCGAACTCGTTGCCGCTGGGGAAGAACGTCCTGGCGATGGCCGCGGCATAGAAGCCGTACACCATGAAGTCGTACATTTCCAGGAAGTTGCCGCTGACGACGCGGAACACGGTGCGGAACCCGTGCTGCGAGCCGGCGGATGCTGCGGTGGTCTCTGACATGGCTGTCTCTCAGGCACCGCCGGTGCGATCCGGCGGCATGATTGTCGGAAGTCAGCCAGGCGCGCGGGCCGCGTCATGTGGGAGGGGAGTTGCCGCGGGCCTGATGACGGGCGCCAGTGTGCGCCGCGCCGCTGTCATTGCCCTGTCAAATGCCTTTCAGGAAGCTATCAGCGGCTGTCGAAAACCTGTCAGTGTGCGCTCAGGCGCGCCGGAAGCACGCGCTGACCACCAGGCCGGTGGCCGGCGCGGCGCGGTTGGCCAGCAGCAGCCGGCCGCCGTTGCGCTGCATGATGCGGTTGACGATCGACATGCCCAGCCCCGCGCCCTTGGCCTCGCTGCGCGCGGCGTCGAGCCGGTAGAACGGCCGCGTCAGCAGCGACAGCTGGCCGTCGGGTACGCCGTTGCCATGGTCGGCCACGGTCAGCACGGCTTCCTTGTCGTCGACGCGCGTGGAGATTTCCACCACCGCCATGCCGGTCTGCTCGTCCTTGGCATAGCGGCGCGCGTTCTCGACCAGGTTGTCGAGGATGCGCTGCACTTCCATGCGGTTGGCCACCGCCATCACCGGCTCGTTGGCGCGCACATGCACGCGCACGTCGTCGTGCGCGGCATAGACGCCGACGGCATCGTGCACCAGCGCCGACAGGTCGACCGGCTCGACCGTCTCGAGCGGCGGGCGCGCGTAGTTGAGGAACTGGCCGATGATGGCGTCCATCTGCTCGATGTCGGCGATCATGGCGTCGCGCGTGGTGCCGTCCATCGGCGACATCTCGGTTTCCAGCCGCAGCCGCGTCAGCGGCGTGCGCAGGTCGTGCGAGATGCCGGCGAGCATCACCACGCGGTCGTCGTCGAGCTGGCGCAGGTCGCGCACCATCTGGTTGAAGCTGTGGTTGGCCAGCGCCACTTCGCTGGCGCCGTGCTCGGGCAGCGGCGGCGGGTCGCCGCCGGCGCCGATGGCGCGCGCGGCATTGGCCAGCCGCTTGAGCGGGTAGTTGACGCGCGCGGTGATAAAGGCCGCGCCGATGATCGACAGCAGCAGCGCGGCGATGCTCCACCACAGCCACTGGATGCCGGGCACGCGTTCGAAGCGTTCCGGGCTGATCGCGACCCAGTAGTCATCGCCCTCGATTTCGAAACTGACCCACACGCCCGGAATGTCGTTGACGGTGGTGGCCAGCACGGTGTCCTCGCCCAGGCGGCTGCGGATCTCCTGCTGCACCAGCGGGGTCAGGAACGGATTGGCGGTGGGCGCGGCGAAGTCGTCGTCCTTCTCGCGCGGATAGACCTTGATGCCTTCGTTCTGCACCAGGTCCAGCAGCAGGAAGCGGCGCCGCGCGGGGTCGGAATAGAGCAGCGCGGCGCGCGTCAGCTTGACCACGCTGACCACCTGCATGGCGATCTGCTGCGCGCGCGGGGCGCGTTCGAACAGCCGGTAGCTCTGGAACCAGATGCCCAGCGAGATGGCCAGCAGCAGGGCGATCAGCATGAAGGTCCGCCAGAACAGCGAACCAAAGAACCGCGTTGCGGTACGGCCGATTACGGTCGCCACGATAGGAACAGCGGCCGCACTCGGTTATTTCACGCCATCGGGAATGAAGACGTAGCCCAGGCCCCACACCGTCTGGATGAAACGGGGGTTGCTGGGGTCCGGCTCGATCAGCTTGCGCAGACGCGAGATCTGGACGTCCAGGCTGCGGTCGAACACTTCATACTCGCGTCCGCGCGCCATTTCCATCAGCTTTTCACGCGACAGCGGCTGGCGCGGATGGCGCGCGAACACCTTCAGCACCGAGAACTCGCCGGTGGTCAGCGTGATTTCCTCGTCGTTCTTGGTCAGCGTGCGCGTGGCCAGGTTCAGCACGAAGTCGCCGAAGGCGAAGGTCTCGGGGGTTTCCGACGGGGCGCCGGGCACTTCGGCGGGGCCCTTGCGCCGCAGCACCGCGTGGATGCGCGCGATCAGCTCGCGCGGGTTGAACGGCTTGGGCAGGTAATCGTCTGCGCCCATCTCCAGGCCGACGATGCGGTCCACATCCTCGCCCTTGGCGGTGAGCATGATGATCGGGGTCTGGTCGTTGGCGCCGCGCAGCCGGCGGCAGATCGACAGGCCGTCTTCGCCGGGCATCATCAGGTCCAGCACCAGCAGGTCGAAACGCTCGCGCAGCCAGAGCTTGTTCATCGCGGTGGCGTTCTCCGCCACCAGCACGGTAAAACCCTGTTCGCCCAGATAGCGGCGCAGCAGATCGCGCAGACGCGGGTCATCGTCGACGACAAGAATCTTGTGGCTGGTATTTTCCATGGCGGTATCTTAGCGACTATCGCTTTCGCTCAAAATGGCTTAACAAAACGTTACATACTTTACCCCGTGGTATGGCAGTGTGCATCAATCGTGCGATTACACTGCGCAATCCGTCCATTTCGGCGCCGTGCGCGGCAGTTTTCCACGCATTTTCGCCGGACGATCCACGGCTTCCGCCAGCCCGTCCAGCGCCCGCTGGCGCAATGCTTGCAGAGGGCGAGGTGCCGGACGGGGTACCGGAATCCCGGGCTTCAGGGCAGTCCAATCGCTGCCTTTTCGCGAAGCCAAACCGCCATTATCAATGAAAGTGAACCGAACCCGGCACGGGCATCCGCAGCATGGTATCGCCGGCGCATGCCTTGCGCTGGCGCTTTGCATGCCGGCCGGGACGGCGCTGGCGCAATCGGCGGGTATGGCCCACTTGCTCAAACGCTACCCTTCAGCGCAGGCGAGCGACCCGGGCAACAGCCAGCGCGAAGCGCGCGCCCGTGCCGAGCGCCACCGCGCCGAGC
>JABFVP010000116.1 GCA_013362725.1 Cupriavidus sp. | reverse complement strand
GCTGGCCGCGCGCGAGCGGCAGCTGGCGCGGCAAGGCAAGCCCAACAATGAACTGGGCGGACGCGAGATCGAGCAGCACTGCGCCATGGACCCGCAGGCGCAGGCCTTGCTGCGCGGCGCGATGACACGGCTGGCGTGGTCGGCGCGCTCGTACTTCCGCGTGCTGAAGGTAGCGCGCACCATTGCCGACCTGGCCGGCGCCGACCTGCTGAATGCGGCGCATGTCGGCGAGGCGATCCAGTACCGGCGCGCGCTGCGCATGGTGGGCTAGGGCGATGCGTGCCTCAGGCCTCTTCCGACCACTGCACGCCCTCGCGCGCCATGAACGCCGACGATGCCGCCGGCCCCCACGTGCCGGCGGTATAGGGCCGCGGGCCCTCATCCTGCGCGCGCCAGGCTTCCAGGATCGGATCGACCCAGGTCCAGGCAGCCTGCAGTTCGTCGCGTCGCACGAACAGCGCCAGCCGGCCGCGGATGACATCGAGCAGCAGGCGTTCGTAGGCCTCGGCGCGGCGCGTGGTGAAGGCCGAATCCAGGTTCAGCGCCAGGCTCAGCGGCTTGAGCTTCATGCCCTCGCCCGGCTGCTTCACCATCAGCGTCAGCCGCACCGATTCTTCCGGCTGCAGCCGGATCACCATGCGGTTGGGCTGCAGCGTGCTGCCGGGGTCGAAGATGGAATGGGGCACCTCGGCGAAGTGGATCACCACCTCGGTCACCCGCTCCTGCATGCGCTTGCCGGTGCGCAGGTAGAACGGCACCTGGTTCCAGCGCCAGGTGCCAAGCTCGGCCCGCATCGCGACAAAGGTCTCGGTGCGGCTGTCGGGCGGAATCCCGTCTTCCTGCAGGTAGCCGCGCACCAGCTCGCCGCCGATGGCGCCGGCGGTGTACTGGCCGCGCACGGTGTTGCGGCGCACGTCCTCGGGTGACATCGGCCGCAGCGAGCGCAGCACCTTGAGCTTTTCATCGCGCACCGCGTCGGAATTGAGCGATGCCGGCGGTTCCATCGCCAGGATGCTGACCAGCTGCAGCAGGTGGTTCTGCACCATGTCGCGCATGGCGCCGGCCTCGTCGTAGAAGCCGCCGCGCGAACCCACGCCCACGGTCTCGGCCACGGTGATCTGCACGCTGCGCACGAACGGCGTGCGCCACAGCGGCTCGAAGATCGAATTGCCGAAGCGCAGCGCCATCAGGTTCTGCACCGTCTCCTTGCCGAGGTAGTGGTCGATGCGGTAGGTGCGGTCCTCGCTGAAATAGCGGCTGACCACCTCGCCGATGTCGATGGCCGAGGCCAGGTCCACGCCCAGCGGTTTTTCCAGCACCAGCCGCGTGTCGTCGGCAATCAGGCCATGGCTGGCGAGGTTGTCGCAGGTGGCGGCGAACAGCCCGGGCGGCATCGCCATGTAGTAGATCCGCAGCGCATCGCTGCGCAGTTGCGCGGCCAGCGCCGGGTAGTCCGCCGCCTGCGCGGCATCGAGATGGACGAAGTCCAGCCGCTGCAGGAAGGCCTGCCATTTGGCAGCTTCGATATAGCGCGCATCGACAAACGGTTGTGCGCTTTCGTCGGCAAAATTGACAAAGTTCTCGCGGTCCCAGCGGTGCCGGCCCACGCCGATGATGCGCGTGCCTTCGGGCAGGTTGCCGTCGCGGTGGCACATGTAGAGCGAGGGCAGCAGCTTGCGCGCCGACAGGTCGCCGGCGCCGCCGAAGATGACGAGATCGAGCGGCCGGGCGTCGGCAGTGCCGAAGGCAGAGACGGTGCGGGTGGTTGGCATGACGGGGCTCCTTGCGTGCCGATAGGCGGATGAGATTGGCCGGGGGGCGGGGCAAGCCGGCATTGCTTGCGTTGCTGGTGCAGTCTGCCGGATCAGCATGTCTCGGTCACGTTGCGCAGCGATTGCGGCTGGCCGGCAAGCGCAGCGGCAAACGCCCTCGGACCATCCGCATCATCCGTGCCATCGAACGCGGCGGCGCAAGCGGTCGAAGCACGCGGCTCCTGCCCGGTGCAGCGTAACGATGAGCGGGTCGCGCCCGCAAAAGGGAATACCGGTACGAGCCACTCCGGCAACGATGTACTGAATTGGTATTCAGCAAGGTCACTACGGCAGTATCACAGCCAGGCCTGCACCGAAAGTTCGGTTCCCCACAGAAGCGCGCAAACCCGCAGGGATTCCATCGATACGTGCACTGCCGCAATGCCGTGCCGACATGCCGGGGGCATGCAGTACCAATTGACGGATAGCGTGCGCATGGCATGTGCGTCACCCTCTGCCCACGGCCTCCCGCAGGTTGATTAAATGTCCTAAAGTGGT
>JABFVP010000457.1 GCA_013362725.1 Cupriavidus sp. | reverse complement strand
GTGCCCGACACCATGCACGTGGTGCTGTTCGGCGCCGGCCAAGTCGGCCATGCGCTGGTCAAGGTGCTGGCCACGCTGCCGTGCCGCGTGCACTGGGTCGACGAGCGCGACACGCTGTTCCCGGGCGGCCTGCCCGACAACGTCGAGGCCGAGGCCAGCGACACGCCCGAGGCGGTGGTCGCGCAGGCGCCGGCGGGCAGCTACTTCCTGGTGATGACGCACAGCCATGCGCTCGACCAGACCCTGTGCGAGGAAATCCTCAAGCGCACCGATTTCGCCTACTTCGGCCTGATCGGTTCCAAGACCAAGCGCGCGCGCTTCGAACACCGCATGGCCGAGCACGGCATCGACCCGGCCCGGTTTGCGGAAATGACATGCCCCATGGGGGTTCCCGGGATCACCGACAAGGCTCCGGCTATGATTGCGGTTGCCATCGTCGCCCAGCTGCTGCAGGTCCGCGAACAGTGCCTTGCCGCGCTGCGTGCGGGCCGCACGGAGACGGTGCATCCCTGAACCCGTGCCGCCGGCGCTGCCGGCCGGCACAGAAAAGCCCAGAAACGAGGCCCCCATGACCATCGATGCCGCGCTCGCGGAACAGATCCGCCGCACCCCCAAGGCCGAACTGCATGTGCATATCGAAGGCACGCTCGAGCCGGAACTGATCTTCCGGCTGGCGCAGCGCAACCAGGTGGCGCTGCCCTACCCCGGCGTCGACGCGCTGCGCGCCGCCTATGCCTTCACCGACCTGCAGTCGTTCCTGGACATCTACTACGCCGGCGCCAGCGTGCTGCTGACCGAGGAAGATTTCTTCGACATGACCATGGACTACGTCAAGCGCGCCGTCGCCGACAACGTCCGCCACGCCGAGATCTTCTTCGATCCGCAGACCCATACCGCGCGCGGCGTGCCGATCGGCGTGGTGATCGACGGCATTGCCGATGCGCTGGCGCAGGCGCGCACCGAATACGACTTCTCGAGCAGCCTGATCCTGTGCTTCCTGCGCCATCTGCCGGAGGAAGACGCGTTCGCCACGCTGGAAGCGGCGCTGCCCTATCGCGACCGCTTCGTCGGCGTCGGGCTCGATTCGTCGGAAAAAGGCAACCCGCCCGAGAAATTCGCGCGCGTGTTCGCGCGGGCGCGCGAGCTGGGCCTGCACCTGGTGGCGCACGCGGGCGAGGAAGGTCCGGCGCAATACGTGACCGATGCGCTCGACATCCTGAAAGTGGAGCGCATCGACCACGGCGTGCGCGCGATCGACGATGCCGCGCTGGTCGAGCGTTTGGCGCGCGAGCGCGTGGCGCTGACGGTGTGCCCGCTGTCGAACGTCAAGCTCAAGGTCTATCCCGACCTGCGCGACCACCCGCTCAAGCGCATGCTGGACGCGGGCGTGGCGATCACCCTGCATTCGGACGACCCGGCCTACTTCGGCGGCTATATGAATGCGAACTGGGAAGCCACCTTCGACGCGCTGCCGCTGGACGCGGCCGACGCGCACAAGCTGGCCCGCAACAGTTTTGAAGCGGCCTTCCTGCCTGCCATGCAGAAGGCCGAGTTCCTGGCGGAAGTCGACCACTTCTGGTCTGCTCCGCCCAAGTCCCCGCCCGCAACGGCCCCCGCGGCCTGAGCACGGCGCATGCCAATAGCCCGGCCTGCTGCTTGCACCATGCGGTGCCGCGCGGGCCGGCCACAAGAGACAAACCATGACGAACCCCGCTACTGACTCCCGTACCCGCGCCATTCGCGGCCGCGTGCTGCATTTCCTGCGCGACCCGCAATTCCATGAGGACGCGTATCAGTATTGGGACGACGGGGTGCTGATCGTCACCGACGGGCGCATCGCCGCCGCCGGCGACTACGGGCAGCTGGCGGCGCGCATCCCGGCTGGCGCCGAGGTCATCGACCACCGCGGCAAGCTGATCGTGCCCGGCTTTATCGACACCCACGTGCACTACCCGCAGACCGACATGATCGCGTCGCCGTCGCCGGGCCTGCTGCACTGGCTCGACACCTACACCTTCCCCGAAGAGCGCCGCTTCGCCGACCCCGACTACGCGCGCGGCGTGGCCGGCTTCTTCACCGAGGAACTGCTGCGCAACGGCACCACCAGCGCGGTGGTCTGGAGCACGGTGCACAAGGCCTCGGCCGACGCGCTCTTTGCCGAGAGCGAGGCGCGCAACCTGCGCATGGTCACCGGCAAGGTGATGATGGACCGCAACTGTCCCGAGTTCCTGCGCGACACCGCGGAAAGCGGCGCCCGGGATTCCGCCGACCTGCTGTCGCGCTGGCATAACAAGGGACGGCTGTCGTACGCGATCACGCCGCGCTTCGCGCCGACCTCGACCGAGGCGCAGCTGGCCGCCTGCGGCGAACTGGCGCGCGCCTACCCCGACGCCTTTATCCAGACCCACGTGGCGGAGAACCGCGACGAGGTCAAGTGGGTGGCCGAGCTGTTCCCGGACGCGCGCAGCTACCTGGACGTCTATGACCGCTACGGCCTGCTGCGCCCGGGCGCGATGTACGGCCACGCCATCTACCTGGACCAGGATGATCGCCGCCGGCTGGCCGACAGCGGCGCCGCGGTGGCGCACTGCCCGACTTCCAACCTGTTCCTCGGCAGCGGCTTCTATGACTTCCACCAGTCCGATGCCAACCGCCTGAACGTGACGCTGGCGACCGACGTCGGCGGCGGCACCTCGTTCTCGATGTTCCGCACCATGAACGCCGCGCACAAGGTGGCGCGCATGGGCGGCTACTACCTGACCGCGCTGCGCATGTTCTACCTGGCCACCCGCGCCGCCGCGGAGGCGCTGGGCTGGACCGAGCGCGTCGGCAGCTTCAGCGAAGGCTGCGAGGCGGACTTCATCGTGCTCGACCCCAAGGCCACGCCGCTGATCGCACGGCGCAGCAACCGCTCGGAAACGCTGGAAGAAGAGCTGTTCGCCTTTGCCATGCTGGGCGACGACCGCGTGATCGACAGCGTCTATGTGATGGGCGAGGCCGCCAACGTCCCGGCAGCCTGATCCGCCACACTTCCGTATCCGTGGCCCGCCGCACCCGCGGCGGGCACGCCCTTACCGCTTCCACCGTCCCGCCGGCTTGACGACCGTCAAGACTGCCTTCGACAAAGCCTTCTAACCTTGCGGTTCCGCCGCGGCCATCCTGTGTTGCCGCGCACGCATACCCATCGACCGCAATCAGAAGGTTCTGCATGACCGCTTACCACACCGCAGACTCCCCCGCCGAGCATGCCGCCGCGCATGCGCGCGCGCGCCCCCACACACCGCATCACGCCCCGCTGCCTGAACCGATCGCACCAGACGCGCCGTTGCCGTCGCGCAAGATCATCCGCGGCTGGCTGATCCCGCTGGGCCAGCGCAGCACGCCGCGCGCGCTGATGCTGTTCGCCTTCGATTACCTGCTGTTCGGCGCCGTGCTGGCCGGCGTGGTGCTGGCCCCGCACTGGGCCGCCAAGCTGGCCCTGGGCGTGCTGGCGGGGCTGGTGATCGCGCGCCTGTTTATCATCGGCCACGATGCCTGCCACCAGAGCCTGACCCCGCGCCGCGGCCTGAACAAGTGGCTGGGCCGGCTGACCTTCCTGCCGTCGCTGACGCCGTACAGCCTGTGGGAAGTCGGCCACAACGTGGTCCATCACGGCTACACCAACCTGAAGGGCTTCGACTTCGTGTGGGCGCCGTATTCGCTCGAGGAATTCAACGCGCTGCCGCGCTGGCGCCGCGTGATGGAGCGCATCTACCGCACCGGCTTCGGCCCGGGCCTGTATTACCTGGTCGAGATCTGGTGGTGCAAGCTGTTCTTCCCCAGCAAGCGCCAGATGGCCACGCGCCGCCCGATCTTCATCGGCGACTGCCTGCTGGTGGCGGCGTTCGCGCTGGCCTGGATGGGCGCGCTGGTCGGCCTGGCGCTGGCCACGGACCAGTCGTTGTGGATGCTGGTCGGCGCCGGCTTCGTGCTGCCCTTCCTGGTGTGGAACATCACCGTCGGCTTCGTGCTGTACGTGCACCATACCCACACCAGCGTCGCCTGGTACGACACCAAGGCGATGTGGGCCCGGGCCCAGCCGTTCGTCTCGACCACCGTGCACCTGCGCTTCCGCCATGGCATCGGCGCGGCGCTGCACCACATCATGGAACACACCGCGCACCACGTCGACATGAGCGTGCCGCTGTACCGCCTCAAGGGCGCGCAGGCGCTGCTGGAGCACGCGCTGCCGGGCCGCATCATCATCGAGAACTTCTCCTGGCGCTGGTATTTCGACACCGCGCGCCGCTGCAAGCTCTATGACTTCAAGGCGCTGTGCTGGACCGATTTCCGCGGCCGCCAGACCAGCGCGAACGCTCCGGTGCCGGCCTGAGCGCGGCCCGCCCTGCGGCGGCGGGTGGACGAGCCCCCGCCGCCGCGGTTATAATCGCCGCTTCCATTGGGGAGTAGCCGCCCTGCTCTCGCCGCGCCGCGCAATGCGGACTCCGGCAGACAGGGGCGTACGTCAACAGACTTGACCGCTTGCGGTTATGGCGTGCGCAGCACCGGACCCGCCTGGCCAGACCGGCCCAGGCAGCGTCCATGCCTGGCGAGACCGATGACCATCCCTTTCTGGCCGGGCCGGGAAAGGGTTGCGTCATTGGCATCTCGCGATGCATTGCGGCCCGGTTACCCCACAAGACCAATATGGAAGCCTTCCTCGTCTCCACAGGCATCGTCGCCCTCGCTGAAATGGGCGACAAGACGCAATTGCTGTCGCTGGTGCTGGCCGCGCGTTACCGCAAGCCGGCGCCCATCATCCTCGGCATCCTGATCGCCACGCTGTTCAACCACGGCTTTGCCGGCGCGCTCGGCGGATGGATCACGCACGTGGTCGGCGAAAGCCTGCTGCGCTGGATCCTGGGCCTGGGCTTTATCGCCATGGCCGCATGGATGCTGATCCCCGACAAGCTCGACGACGCCGAGCAGGCCAAGCCCGTGAAGGGCTTCATCGGCATCCTCGGCACTACTCTTGTCGCCTTCTTCTTTGCCGAGATGGGCGACAAGACCCAGATTGCCACCGTGGCGCTGGCCGCGCGCTTCAGCGACGCCGTGCTGGCGGTGGTCATGGGCACCACCTTCGGCATGATGATCGCCAATGCACCGGCCGTGTTGCTGGGCGACCGGTTCGCCAACAAGATGCCGATCGGACTGGTGCACAAGGTTGCGGCGGGGATCTTCCTGGTGCTGGGCGTGCTGGCGTTGATGAATATCGGCGGATAAGGCGCGAGGCAAAAAAAAACGGGGCACCAGGCCCCGTTCAAACCCTCGCCGGTCCGGTACTGACGGCTGCAAACCGCACAACCCTCCGGACCGTCGATCACCGATGCTCGGATTTCGCGGGCCGGCCCTGCAAGAGCCAGCCCCGATGCTTCTCAGTTCAGCAATGCATTAATTCGTAGTCTTGGCACCGCCTTCGAACCACTGCCCCAGCAGCGCGCGTTCGTCGTCGGTAATCTGCGTCACGTTGCCCAGCGGCATCGCCTTCTGCTGCACCGCCTGCTGGTAGATCAGCTGGGCGTGGGACTTGATGTCCTCGGCGGTATCCAGCTTGATGCCCTTGGCCGCGGTCGGCATCATCTTCGGCTGCTCGGCGTGGCACTGCACGCAGCGCGCGTTCATCACTTCCTGCACCTTGGCGAAGCTCACGCTGGTCGCCGCGGCGTCGGCGCCTTCAGCCCTTGCCACCGCGGGACGCGGCTGCGGGGCGATCATCACCGCCACCACGGCCAGCGCGGCGACGCCGGCGGCAGGCCACAGCACGTTGATCTTGCCCTTGTGCTTCAGGATGAAGAACTGGCGGATCAGCACGCCCGACAGCATGATCAGGATCAGCACCACCCAGTTGTACTTGTGGGCGTAGGTCATGCTGTAGTGGTTCGACAGCATCGCGAACAGCACCGGCAGCGTGAAGTAGGTGTTGTGCACGCTGCGCTGCTTGCCGCGCTTGCCGTGGATCGGGTCCACCGGCTGGCCGGCCTTCAGTGCCGCGACCACCTTGCGCTGGCCCGGGATGATCCACGCCAGCACGTTCGCGCTCATGATGGTCGCGATCATCGCGCCGGTCAGCAGGAACGCCGCGCGGCCCGAGAAGATATGGCACGCGACGTAGGCGGCGGCAGCGATGTAGATCGCCACCAGGATGCCGACCAGGCGGTCGTTCTTGTTGAACAGGCGGCAGATGCTGTCATAGACGATCCAGCCGATCAGCAGGTACGACACCGCGAAGCCGACCGCCGCGCCAGGCGACATGTCGAACACATTCTTGTCGATCAGGAACGTGCTGGCGTTGAACAGGTACAGCACCACCAGCAGCGCAAAGCCGCTCATCCAGGTCGAATACGACTCCCAGTAGAACCAGTGCAGGTTCTCCGGCAACTGCCTGGGCGCGGTCAGGTACTTCTGCGGGTTGTAGAAACCGCCGCCGTGCACCGCCCACAGCTCGCCGTCGACACCCTTTTCCTTCAGGTCCGGCGCGGTGGGCTTGGTCAGGCTGTTGTCCAGCCACACGAAATAGAACGAAGAGCCGATCCATGCGATGGCGGTGATGACGTGCACCCACCGCAGCAGCATATTGGCCCAGTCGAGGATATAGCCTTCCATGTCTTGTCTCCTGTTTCCCTATGCCACCGCTTCAGCTGCCGCGGTAGGTCGAGTACGACCAGGGCGAAACCAGGAGGGGCACGTGGTAGTGCGCGTTGACGTCGGCAATGCCGAAGCGCAGTGGCACCACGTCCAGGAAGGCCGGCTCGGGCAGCTTCACGCCCTGGGCGCGGAAATAATCGCCGGCGGCGAATTCCAGCTCGTACACGCCCGCGGCAAGGTCGGCGCCCTCCAGCAGCGGCTGGTCGCAGCGGCCGTCGTGGTTGGTGACCACGGTCTTCAGGGTTTCGCGACGATTGTCGACAATTTTATGGAGAGTAATCGACATGCCCTGCCCGGGCGTGCCCGCAGCGGTGTCGAGAACATGGGTGGTCAAGCGTCCCATCGTATTTGTCCTTTTGCGATTGGGTTGTGAGGGGCGCCGCTGCCTTCACTAGCACCATGTGTGGGATGGTGCCCGCTCGGTACGTCTGGTAACGCATCCCGGCGCTGGGTTGGTGCGTGGCGACAATGCGCCTGCACTTCCCCGTTGGCAATTCAGGGATTTCCCTGAGTTGTCGAAAACCTGAGTTGGTTTTGTTGACAATATTGAGGCCGTAACCAAATAATTGTCAACAATTTTTGGATCACCGTACCCTGATAAGCAGGATTTGCGGTGCCCTGCCAGACCTGCCGGTGCCACGATGTCCAAGAGCCTGAAGCTGATTGCCGCCAACGCCGAATCCAAGGGCGACGCTGACCTGACCGAGATCCCGGGCAAGCCCGCCAAGCCCGCGCGCAAGGGCTCGGTCGAGGAACGCATGTACCACGAGATCTACGACGCGATCATGGAGCACCGGCTGCCGCCGCGCACCAAGCTCACCGAGCATTCGCTTTGCGAGATCTATGCCACCGCGCGCCACACCGTGCGCAAGGTGCTGTCGCACCTGGCGGCGGACGGCATGGTCGACCTCGAGCCCAACCGCGGCGCCTTTATCGCCAGCCCGTCGACCGACGAGGCGCACGACATGTTCGAGCTGCGCCAGATGCTGGAGCGCGCGGTGCTGGAAAAGCTGGCCGGCATGGCCGACGTCAAGGCCGTGATCGCGCCGCTGCGCCAGATGGTCGCCAATGAGCGCCAGGCCTTCCTGACGCACGACCGTCCCAAGTGGATCCGCCTGTCCGCCGAATTCCACACCGCGCTGGCGGAGCTGTCGGGCAATGCGCTGCTGGTCAACATGATGCGCCGGCTGGTGTCGCGCACCACGCTGATGATTGCCAGCGTGGAAGCGCCAGGCAACAACGCCTGCTCGTTCGACGAGCACGAAGAAATCCTCGACGCCCTCGAACAGGGCAATGCCGCACTGGCCCAGTCGCGCATGGCGCACCACCTTGGCGCCTGCGCCGACCGCGTGCAGCCGGACGAGCCGGGCAACTTCGATCTTCGCAGCGTGCTGGGTAGCTCCACCTAGCACGGTGTTCCCGTCACGCCACAGCAAGAAGAAGGCAGCAGGCCCGTCGTCAGTACCGCGCCCAGGCAGTGCAAACGAGAGCGCGGCGACGGCGGGCCCATAACAACACCGATCAAACTGCCGGCACGGACGTGGCGTTCCCATCAAACCAAAGGAGAGGAGACGCACCAATGAATTCCGCAAGCACCGCGGTCCCGACGGACCTCACCAACGAGCGTTTGCCTTCCGGGCGCCTGCTCGCGCTCGGGTTGCAGCACGTTCTGGTGATGTACGCCGGCACGGTTGCCGTGCCACTGATCGTGGGTGGCGCGCTCAAGCTGCCCAAGGACCAGCTGGCGTTCCTGATCAACGCCGACCTGTTCGCCGCCGGCCTGGCCACGCTGATCCAGGCCATCGGCTTCTGGAAGTTCGGCATCCGCCTGCCGGTGATGATGGGCGTGACCTTCGCCTCGGTGGCGCCGATGATCGCCATCGGCACCGATCCCAATGTCGGCCTGCTGGGCATCTACGGCGCGGTGATCGCGTCAGGGATCTTCGGCATCCTGATCGCGCCGCTGATGGGACGCATGCTGGGATTGTTCCCGCCGGTGGTGACCGGCACCGTGATCACGCTGATCGGCGTGTCGCTGATGCGCGTGGCCATCAACTGGTCGGCCGGTGGCCAGCCGACCACGCGCGCCGTCATCGACGGCGTCGTCAAGGAAGTGCCGAACCTGGCCTATGGCGACCTGGCCAACCTTGGCATCGCCGGCCTGACGCTGGTCATCATCCTGCTGCTGACCAAGTACGGCCGCGGCCTCGTCGCCAACTGCGCGGTGCTGCTCGGCATCATCATCGGCACGCTGGTGGCGATGGGCCTGGGCAAGGTGTCGTTCGACGGCCTCGATGAAGCCAGCTTCGTCGCCGTCATCACGCCGCTGCACTTCGGCATGCCGACCTTCGAAGTGACGGCGATCCTGTCGATGTGCATCGTCATGCTGATCACGCTGGTCGAGTCGACCGGCATGTTCCTGGCGCTGTCGGACATCACCGGCAAGAAGCTGAGCAACGAGGACCTGACCCGCGGCCTGCGCGCCGACGGCCTGGGCACGGTGATCGGCGGCATCTTCAACACCTTCCCCTACACCTCGTTCTCGCAGAACGTGGGCCTGGTCACGGTGACCGGCGTGCGCTCGCGCTATGTGGCGGCGGCCGGCGGCATCATCCTGATCGCCTTCGGCCTGTTTCCCAAGAT
>JABFVP010000404.1 GCA_013362725.1 Cupriavidus sp. | reverse complement strand
TGGGCTTGAACGGGAAGTCCTTCTGCGCGAAGGCGGGGGCGATAAACAGCGAGCACGCGGCGAGGGCCGCGACGCGGTGCCAGAGTTTCATGGCGTTGTCTCCTGGTGTAGGACGTCTCCCGCGGGGTATGCGGGATGGTTGGGGCTGCTCCCTCTCCCGCTTGCGGGAGAGGGGAGCAAACACTGGGGAACGGATACGGCGTCAGAACACGTTGACGTCGGCGACCACGCCAGCGGCGCGCACCACGCCGTCAGCAGGGGGGGCCACGGTCTCGGCCAGCCATGCCGGCTCGGCGCTTGCCGCCAGAGGATCCTGCGGCAGCACGCGGTGGCGCAGCACCAGCTGCGCCAGCCGCATGCGGCGCACCGAGCCGATGCGCCCGGCTTCCCAGGCCATCGCCACCGCACTGGTCACGTGGTACAGCGCCGAGGCCGCCTGGCGCGCCAGCAGCTCGCCGTCGGCACCGGCCGCGGCGGCCTGGCCGGCGAGCTGGCCAGCGCCGGCGATGGCGCCTTCGAATACGGCGCGGGCATCGGCCTGCATCGGGGTATCGGCCAGCAACCCGGACAGGTGCGCCTGCAGCACCGGCAATGCGCCCTCGCGCCGCACCGCGCGCAGCACGTCGAGCGCGACGATATTGCTGGTGCCTTCCCAGATCGAGCCGAGGTGGGCGTCGCGCACCAGGCGCGGGTCGCTCCATTCCTCGATATAGCCGCAGCCGCCGCGAATCTCCATGGCGTCACCGGTGACCTTGCGCGCGTCGCGGCAGGCGCGGAACTTGATCAGCGGGGTCAGGATGCGCATCAGAGCGTAGGCGTCGGGCTCGCCCGCGTCGGCGCGGCGCAGCGCCTCGGCGGTCTGGAACACCATGGTGCGCGCCTGTTCGGTGGGCAGCGTCAGCTTGAGCAGCTGGCGGCGCATCAGCGGCATGTCCTGCAGGCGCTTGCCGAAGGCCTGGCGCTCGCGCGCGATAAACAGGCCCTCGGTCAGCGCGCGGCGCATCAGCCCGGCGGCGCGCACGCCGTTGGACAGGCGCGAGTTGTTGATCATGTCGGCCATCTGCACGAAGCCGCGGCCGGGTTCGCCGACCAGGTAAGCATGCGCGCCTTCCAGACGGATCTCGCCGCTGGCCATCGAACGCGTGCCCAGCTTGTCCTTGAGCCGGATGATGCGGTAGTGGTTGGCGCCGCCGTCTTCCAGCTGGCGCGGCAGCAGGAACAGCGACACGCCCTTGTGGCCGGGCACGGCGTTGCCGGCCTCGTCTTCCACGCGCGCCAGCACCATCGCCAACGCGGCATCGGGGTTGGAGCAGAACCACTTGTCGCCATGCAGGCGCCAGCCGCCCTCGGCCGAGGCATCGCGCACGGCGCGGGTGGCGGTGGCGGCGACGTCTGAGCCGGCGCCCTGCTCGGTCATGAACATCGCGCCCTGGTACAGGTCGTCAAAGACCTGGGTGGTCAGGTTGGGCAGGAAGCGCTCGACCAGCGCCGGGTCGCCGAACTTGCGCAACGTGCGCGTCAGCGAATCGGTCATCGACAGCGGGCAGCACAGGCCGAACTCCGCCTGCACGAACAGATACGTGAGCGCATACTTGGCCGCGGGCGGCATGGGCTTGTCCCAGCCCAGCACCCCGCCGCGGTGCGAGGCCGCGGCGAGGCCGAATTCGGCAAAGGCCACGCGCTCCATCTCGACATAGGCCGGGTGCTTGTCGATGCGCTGCGCGTCCACGCCGGCGCGGGTGCGGTAGGACAGCTCGGGCGGGTTGCGGTCGGCCACGCCGGCCAGCTCGTCGAGCACGCCGCCGGCCAGCGCGCCCATGCGCTCGAGGTGCGGCAACAGGTGGTTGAACAGGTCGGGCGGCAGGTACAGCGGCAGCAGCGCGCGCAGCTCCGGGTCGGCAGCGAGCAGGCTGCCGCCCTGACGGTCGGGCACCGGATGATGAACGGCGGCCGCAGCAGGCGCGGCGTGGTCTTGCTGAGGGATGTTGCGCACGGCGCTGGGTGGCATGGCGGGTCTCCTGGTATGGCGGTGCCGGCTGGCGGCCCCTTTGGCCTCCATTATTCGAACCCCAAGGATTTGCGTCTAATTCTAAAATTGGCTTGATCCATATAATTTCTGTATCGCCATGGAATTCCGCCACCTGCGTTACTTCCTCGTGCTCGCCGAGGAACTGCACTTCGGCCGCGCCGCCCGCCGGCTGGCCATTTCGCAGCCGCCGCTGTCGCTCAATATCCAGCAGCTCGAGGCCTCGGTCGGCGCGCGGCTGTTCGATCGCGACAGCCGTGGCGTGCGGCTGACCGCGGCGGGCCGGGCCT
>JABFVP010000257.1 GCA_013362725.1 Cupriavidus sp. | reverse complement strand
CAGCACATCGATATCGCCAAGGGGGAAAGCCGGGCACCGGCTTTCCTGGCGATCAATCCGATGGGCAAGATCCCCACGCTGGTGCTGGATGACGGCACCGTGCTGACCGAGAACGGCGCGATCATCGCCTGGCTCGCCGATGCCTATCCGAATGCCGGGATGATGCCGCCGCCGGGCTCGTCCGCGCGCGGCACGGTGCTGCGCTGGCTGTTCTTCTGCGGCAGCTGCTTCGAGCCGGCGCTGACCGACCGCATGATGCGTGCCCAGGCGCCGCTGCCCAAGCAGACCGTCGGCTGGGGCGACTATGACGAAGTCATCGACGCCATCGAAAAAGCCCTGTCCCCGGGTCCCTTCGTGCTTGGCGACAGCTTCAGCGCCGCCGACGTCTATCTCGGCGCATCGCTGGCGTGGGCCGGGCAGTTCGGTGCGCCGCGCATCCGCGAAAGCCGCCGCATCCAGGACTACGTCGCGCGCGTCACCGCGCGCGATGCTTTCATCCGCGCCGCCAAAGGCTAGCAACACCGGCGTGCTTCGGGCGCTGCACGCGGGCGGCTTGCCGTCCATGTGGCGCCGTCACGGCCTGCATTGCCGCCCGGAGTGTGAGACATTGGAGCCCCGGCCAGCGGCGCCAGTCGCAACGGCACGCTGGTCCACCCGGCGCCGGACTCCGGCGCCGAGCCTTCAAGGAGACGCAATATGCCAGGCAAGAATACGATCTGCTTGTGGTACGACCGCGATGCGCTGGAGGCGGCGAACTTCTATGCCAGGACCTTTCCCGACAGCGCGGTCGGCGCCGTGATGCGCGCACCGGGCGACTACCCGGACGGCAAGGAGGGCGATGTGCTGACGGTCGAGTTCACCGTCGCCGGCATTCCGTGTGTCGGCCTGAACGGGGGGCCGCACTTCAAGCACAGCGAGGCCTTCTCGTTCCAGATTGCGACCGACGACCAGGCCGAGACCGACCGGCTGTGGGACGCCATCGTCAGCAATGGCGGCCAGGAAAGCGCGTGCGGCTGGTGCAAGGACCGCTGGGGCCTGTCGTGGCAGATCACGCCGCGCGCGCTGCTGGCGGCGATCACCGACCCCGACCGCGCCGCGGCCAAGCGTGCCTTCGACGCGATGATGACGATGCGCAAGATCGACATCGCCACCATCGAGGCGGCAAGGCGGGGCGCAGCGCCGGGTTGATGCAGCGCCCCGGCTTGCGCGGTGCGAGCCGGCCCGCATCCTCCGGCATCGACCGCATTTCCAATCCTTACCCTGCAGCAACGTGGCACTTCAGCAAGGCTTCATCCTGACGCGGCACTGGCGCGATACGCCAGCCGGGACCGAAGTCGAATTCTGGGTGGCAACCGATGACGGGCCGCGCCGGCTGCGGCTGGCGCCGCAGCCATCGGTCGCCTTTGTGCCGCAGCTGCAGCGCGAGCGGGCCGAGGCCCTGCTGTCGCGCGAGCGCGGGGTCGAGCTGCGCCCGCTGGCGCTGCGGGATTTGCAGCGCAGGCCGGTGCTGGGACTGTACTGCGCCCAGCACCGGCAGCTGATCCAGCTGGCCAGGAT
Source organism: Cupriavidus sp. (assembly GCA_013362725.1). GTDB lineage: Bacteria > Pseudomonadota > Gammaproteobacteria > Burkholderiales > Burkholderiaceae > Cupriavidus. The sequence goes on along the minus strand of JABFVP010000257.1, from coordinate 764 downwards.
GCTGCGCGATGCCGGCGTCGACGTGTATGAAGCCGATATCCGCCCGCCGGAGCGCTACCTGATGGAGCGCTTCATCACCGCGCCGGTGTGGTTCGACGGCGAGCCGGATGGCGCCGGCGTGCTGCGCAACGCGCAGATGAAGCCGTCGGCCGACTACCGGCCGGCGCTGCGCCTGGTGTCGCTCGATATCGAAACCAGCGCGGCGGGCGAGCTCTATTCGATCGCGCTCGAAGGCTGCGGCCAGCGCCAGGTCTACGTGCTGGGGCCGGCGTCGCAAACGCTGGCCGAGGTCGATTTCTCGCTGACATACTGCGACAGCCGGCCCGAATTGCTGCACCGTCTGAACCAGTGGCTGGCGCTTCACGATCCCGATGCGATCATTGGCTGGAACCTGGTGCAGTTCGACCTGCGCGTGTTGCAGGAGCAGGCGCGCCGGTTCCAGGTGCCGCTGCGGCTGGGTCGCGGCGGCACGGAAATGGAATGGCGCGAGCACAACGCGCAGCAGCACTTCTTCGCCAGCGCGCCGGGGCGCCTGATCATCGACGGCATCGAGGCGCTGCGCTCCGCGACATGGAGCTTTCCATCGTTCAGCCTCGAAGCGGTGGCGCAGGCGCTGCTCGGCGAAGGCAAGGCGATCGACAATCCGTACGACCGCATGGACGCCATCGACCGCATGTTCGCCCACGACAAGCCGGCGCTGGCGCGCTACAACCTGCGTGACTGCGAGCTGGTGACGCGAATCTTCGGGAAGACCGAGCTGCTGC
>JABFVP010000614.1 GCA_013362725.1 Cupriavidus sp. | reverse complement strand
GCGAGCGGATCGGCGCGCTGCTGGCCGAGGCCGCTGTCGGGGCGATGCCCCGATCCGCCGGCGGAGGCACCGGTGTCCTGGCCCGGCAGGTCCGCTTGACGCAGAGCCAATGCGTCGCCCGCAACGGCGGGCGTGGCGCCGGCTTTTGCATCGGTGCCGGTGCTGCCGGGCTGCATCGCCGCGCGTTGCGAGGCGATGGTGGCCAGCGTGTCGGCGACCGATGGCTGCGCCGGTCGCGCTTCGGCGCTGCCCGCCTGCAACGGGTCGGCCAATGCGGTGCCGTCGGCCGGCCCTGCCGGGGTGCCGGTTTCGACCTGGGTTTGCGCGGTGGCGTTCGGCACGGGGTTGCTGAGCGCGGCCTGCAAGGCCGCGGCACTGCCGGTGTCGGCCATGCCGGCGACAGCGGCGCCTGCCGCGCCGGCTGGCGCGGTCGCCGGATTCGCTGGGACGGAGGCGGGAAGCATCAGCATCAATGCTGCCGCAGCGGCGGCTGCATCCGTCGGCGTTGCTGCCGTGGCTTCTTCCTGGTCCTGATCCTTCTCGCCGGCAACGGCCTTCTTGCCGGTGGCGGCGGTGTGCTGCGGCTTGCCGGCGTCTGCCTGGGCTGCAGCCGGGCGCGCCGCAGGCTTGTCGCGCGCCACCGTCTCCCTGGCGGCAGGCGCCGGTGCAGCGGCCTGGTGGCTGTCGCGCGCCTGCGAGAGCGCGTCGCGGAAGCCGCTGGTGGCGGCGTCGGCGCTGGCGCGCCGGGCGCCTTCCACCGCGGTGGCGGCGCTGCTGACAATCTGGCTGATATCGATCATGGGGATTCGCTACGGTGTGGCCGGGCGGGTGGGTGCCGCCCGGGCATCGTTCAGGCTTCGCTCAGGCGGCTGGCCGCGGTGCGGGCCAGGCGGGCGGCGTATTCGTCGTTGGCGCGCTGCTCGCGGCGCGCGGCCACCTGCTCCTGCTTCACTTCCGCGCGGGCGATCAGCGTGTCGAACGAGTTCAGGCGGCGCTTCTGGTGCTGCCAGTGGCTGCGACCGGCCAGCAGGTCGGCCTCGGCCTTGGCCAGGGCCGCGCCCTGCTGGCGGATGGCCTGGTCCAGCGCATCCAGGAAGCGCGAGAAATCCTGCCAGCGGCTGGAAGTCATGCCCTGCGCCGCCACCACCTGCATGCGCTCGCGATATTCCTGGCGGTATTGCGTGAGCTGGTTGAGCTGCAGCTCCGCCCGCGTGCGCAGGCCCTGCAGCCGGCCGAGCTCGCGCGCGGCGGCATCGGTGTCGGTCTGGGCCAGGTCAGCCAGCGTGTTGAGCGGTGAATGCTTGAGCATGTTCACTCCTGTCGAAGAGGCTGTGCAGCGCGGCGATGGCGTCGGCGTAGCCGGCGCGCTCGTGGATGTCCTGCTGCAGGAAGGCTTCCATGCGCGGATGCAGCTGGATCGCCAGGTCCAGTTCCGGGTCGTTGCCCGGCACGTAGGCGCCCACGCTGATCAGGTCGCGGTTGCGCTGGTAGCGCGACATCAGTTGCTTGAAGCGGCGCACCGAGCCGAACTGCTGGTGCGGGATCAGCGCGGTCATGGCGCGGCTGATCGAGGCCTCGACGTCGATGGCCGGATAGTGGCCGGCTTCGGCCAGGCTGCGCGACAGCACGATATGGCCGTCCAGGATCGCGCGCGCGGAATCGGCAATCGGGTCCTGCTGGTCGTCGCCTTCGGTCAGCACGGTGTAGAACGCGGTGATCGAGCCGCCGCCCTCGGGGCCATTGCCGGTGCGCTCGACCAGCGTCGGCAGCTTGGCGAAGACCGACGGCGGATAGCCCTTGGTGGCGGGCGGCTCGCCGATCGCCAGCGCAATCTCGCGCTGCGCCATGGCGTAGCGCGTCAGCGAATCCATGATCAGCAGCACGTGCTGGCCCTGGTCGCGGAAATACTCGGCCAGCCGCGTCGCATAGGCGGCGCCCTGCATGCGCAGCAGCGGCGAGCAGTCGGCCGGCGCGGCCACCACCACCGAGCGGCGGCGGCCCTCCGGCCCCAGGATGTTCTCGATGAACTCCTTCACCTCGCGGCCGCGTTCGCCGATCAGGCCGACCACGATCACATCGGCGCTGGTGTAGCGCGCCATCATGCCCAGCAGCACGCTCTTGCCCACGCCCGAGCCCGCGAACAGGCCCATGCGCTGGCCGCGGCCGACGGTCAGCATGCCGTTGATGGCACGCACGCCGGTGTCGAGCACGGTTTCGATCGGGGCCCGCAGCAGCGGGTTGATCTGCTCGCCGGCCAGCGGCACTTCCATCGCCGCGGCGAGCGGGCCGAGCCCGTCCAGCGGGCGGCCCGCCGCATCCAGCACGCGGCCC